>JBBSKK010000202.1:0-6225 GCA_038256395.1 Cytophagales bacterium
CAATTGTAATAAATATCAATGATGGTGAAGACGGACGTTTCGATGTCATGTCCCAGATCACCCAGCAAACGACGCAGATCATACTTGGCCTGCGTGTACTCCGTCCAGTAGTACTTGTCGAGCGCAAACGATGGAATATAGGTAGACGGTGCCCCGTTTTCTCCCTGCCTTAATTGAATATCGGTACTGTACTTCTCAATCACCTTCCGCAAACCCAATACCCTCTTTTCGGTGTAGGCATCTTCGGGCGGCATGGTGTAGCTATGGTACGATATCCAGTGGAAAAGATCGAGCTTTTTCTGATCGGCGATGACCTTCAGAAAACGATCGAGATACTTTTGATTGCTGTTGGACGCGAAGGCCAGTCCAGCGATTTGGGCCTCAGGCTGAATCCGCTTGATGATTTCTGCGGTGCGGATATTCAGCTCAGCCGTGGTCTCGGGCGTTATTTTTTGGCCGGGATGGTCGGGTTCGTTCCAAATCTCCCATTCTTTCACCCGGTCTTTATAGCGGGTGGCCAGTGCCGCCACCCACCGGTCCCAGGCAGCGTAGGCTTCTGGAGATGTCATCAGGCTATTCAGCAGGTTGGTTCCTCCGCCGCCTTCGTAGATAGGATTTCCGTACGACGTTTCGAGCCAGGGTTCCAGGCCGTTGGCAGCGGCATAGTCCATAATTTCATCCAGCCACTTCCAGTCGTAGACACCCTTCACCTTTTCGCATTTGGCCCAACCCGCCTGCAACCGTATTTTCTTCACACCCAGCGGCGGCAGGTAGGCTTTGTAATTGTTCCAAACCGTGTGATCCCGATCGAGCGTTTCGCAGCCCACCGTGATCCGGGACGACGCGATGTCCTTCGTGGAGCGGGGTTTCAGGGTACCGAGCTTTTTGTACGCAATGGAAAAAGGAGTTTTTACCCGATCGGCGGTGGTGTCAATGAATTGACAATGTCCACGCAATGACAGGCCAACACAAACAATCAGGGCCAGGCTTTTTTTTATGAAATTCATGTATTCTTTTGGTGAAAGTGTATCACCGGTCGGTGGTGCATGGCCGACCGGTGATTTTGATTTCAGACAAAACTTTTCAGCCTATTATTTTTATTGGGAGCGTATCAGTACCCCGGATTTTGTTCCAGCTTGGCATCCTTATTAGCCTCGATTTCTGAAAACGGAATGGGGAACAGGGCGTGAAAATCTTGAATGTTGGGCGAATTGAGAGGGTTGTATTTTTTCACCCGCTCCACCAGTTTACCCATCCGCGAGAGCGTTACGCGACGATCTTCCTCAAAGATCAACTCTCTGGCGCGTTCATCCAGAATGTAGTCGAGCGTCACCTCGGCAGGTGTTACGGGTTTGGCTTTGGCCCGGTTACGGATCAAATTGATGTCGGCAGCGGCCTGGGCCGTATTGCCTTTCAGCAGATAGGCTTCGGCCCGGAGCAGCAGGGTTTCGGGCAACCGAATCTGGTACATATCCCGGAAGGTAGGCCCGGCACTGGCTTTCAGGGTCAGTTTGGCGGCATCCAGTACAACACCCGCTGGGTGCTGGCCGGGCGTAGTAACTTTTGACGGATAAGGATACCAACGCCAGGAAGCAGCTTTCCAGTTGGGAGCCGGAAAGTCGATCAGGCTTTTACCCACAAAATTCGCCGAGGCCGGGTTGGTATAGACAAAATCGCGGACGATATTGAACGGCGAGGTGCGAATGTCGGTGACGGACGCATCTAATTTGCGGTTGTCTTTTTTAGGATCCAGGCCCCAGATGTCGTAGGTCCAGTAATCGGACGGACGAATAAACGACACCCCGCGCCCACCGCTGTTGAGCGTCGAGGCCGACGCATTGTCGAGCAGGGCGGCTTTGCCCCCGGGATCGACAATGGAGAAAGCCGCTGGCGCAACCGCCCGTTCGAGGTTGTTCATGGGGCTACCCGACGAAGTCAGCACCCCACCAATTACATCCAGTTCGTACTGAATGACCCAGATAGACTCCATATTGCCCGACTTGCGGTTTTGGTTGCCCACCCGGAACAGGTCGTAGAACACGTCGCCGGGTTGGTTTTTCAAACTTCCGAAACGGTCGGTCATTAGGCGCAGATTCGATTTTTCGATGACTTCCGTTGCGGCGGCAATGGCCTTGTCGTAGTCTTTGAGCGAGAGGTAAGTTTCAGCCAGCACGTGATTGGCTACGGGCTTACTCAGTTTCCCGTCTTTTACGGCGTCGATGGCGGGCAGATTAGCGGCTGCCTCGCTGGCATCGGCAACAATCTGCTGGAGTACCTGCTCCCTGGTGGCCCGCGTAAAGTTAGTTTGCGGGCTATTCACCTCGTCGAGAATCAGCGGAACACCCCCGTACAGGTGAACCAATTTGAAATAGGCATACGCCCGGAACAATTTAGCTTCTGAGCCGATCAGTTTCTTCTGGGCATCGGTGAGCTGCGACGTACCTACCCGCCCAATGATGGTATTGGCGTTGGAGATAATCTTGTACCACCGAATCCATTGCTGGCGCGGAATATCGCCCTGCGGAGTAAGCGATACCGTATAGTTACCCAGCCGGGACTGGTCCAAGCGGGCGTTAAAGGCGATATCCGTACCCAGCACTTCGGAGTACAGGTTTCCCCCGGCATCCACACTCTGAATGGCCCGGACGCGGGCATACAAATCGGTGAGGGCAGCATTGAAGTTACCTTCGTTGATAAAGGAGTTTTCAGGGCTGTAAAAATCAAGCGGCACCTCGTTCAGAAACTCTTCTTCCTTGCATCCCGCCTGGATCAGCATTACACCGGCCAGGAGTACTATTGTGAATAGATTAATTTTCATGATGTTGTCCAGAATTAAAAGGTGATGTCGAGACCCATGGAGTAAGATCTCATGACTGGGAACGCATTGATCGATGTAACGCCGAGGGCGGTGTTGATGCCGGTGGCCGGACCACCCACCGGGTAGAGCGTGGTGTTGGTTTCGGGGTCCCAGCCTTTCCACTTCGTAAACGTCAGCAGGTTTTTGCCGCTCACGAATACTTTGCAGTTGGTCGCTCCGATTCTCTTGGCGACTTTATCGGTCAGACTATACGACAGGGACACATCCTGCAACCGCACGAAATTGCGCTGTACGAATTCGCGCCCCCCGGCGGGTGTGGACAGCCACGGGTTGGGGTGGATGCCACCGGGGTTGCGGGGCGACCAGAAATCGGTGAAATCGAACCAGTTTGAGTTGGTAGCCTGACCGGGCGTACCGTTGTAGCCGTAGGGGACGTTGGCACTCAGGTAGCTGTTCTTGCCGCCCTGAATGGAGTTGATGAACGCCCGCAGGGTAAACTGCCCGTAGGAAACGGTATTCTGGATCCCGAACGAATAAGCCGGTTCGGTATTACCAAGAAACTGCCGGTCATCGGCGACCGTGATTTTTCCATCCTGGTTTACGTCCTCAATGCGGAAGGTACCCGGCAGAAAACCCGCCAGTTTTTCGTCGTCCAATTGGTAGATGCCCTGCACCTGGTAGTTGTAAATGGTGCCAATGGGTTTGCCAATAAACAACCCGCTCGCCACGAGATCATCTTCTACCCCATCATTGTTGAGGTCTTCGCCCAGAATCGTGACCACTTTGTTGCGGTTTCGAGCGAAGTTGACCGTCACGTCCCACGATAACTTGTTGGTTCGTACGGGCTGACCATGCAGCATAAACTCGACGCCGGTGTTGTTAATCTGCCCGAGGTTGGTGAACACATTGGAGAATCCCGACGTTTGCGGCAGGGTTTGCTGCCACAAGAGGTCTTTGGTATTCGAGTTGTAGTACTCGATGTTGCCGTCGATGCGGTTGTTCAGGACTGCGAAGTCAAGGCCGATGTTGATTCCCCGCGTCCGTTCCCATTTCAGATCGCTGTTGGCCAATGTCGACACCGACCGACCGATGGCCGTCAGTCCGCCATCGCCAAATACGTACTTGGATGCGTCGGTAGCCGACACCCGCGCCAGCGAACTATACCGATCTACCTTGTTGCCGTTTTCACCGTAGCTACCCCGAATTTTCAGGAAGTCGATGCCGGGTACTTTGAAGAAGTTCTCTTCCGAAATCACCCAGCCCAGCCCAATAGAGGGGAATATGCCCGTTTTGTTGTTTTTGGAGAAACCGCTGAACCCATCCCGCCGAACGGTGGCTTTGACGAGATACTTGCTGCCGTAATTATAGGATACACTACCGAGTTGGTACAGCAGGGATTCTTCCCAGGCTTCGGACGAAATCTTCTGCACCTCGGCCTGTTGCAGACTGTTATACGACAGGTTCAGGTCCGAAAAACCCGTTCCCGTCGCTACCGTGCGGTTGAACTGGGAGGTGTTGTAGCCATATACCGCCGTCACGTTGAGGTTGTGCCTGCCAAAGCTGCGGGTGTAGTTCAGAATGTTATCCAGGGTCTGGTCATACTGGGTGGCATCGTTCTTGGCCGCCGACCCCGTTTGACCCGCTCCGTAGATACTCGATGTGTAGTTCTTGAAGAATTTCAGGTTGTTGCCAAAATTGAGCCGGTAACTGAGACCCGGAAGTGACGGAATCCGCACGATGCCGTAGAAATTGCCCACTAAGCGGCTCTGTACTTCGTAGCGGTCGTTTTCGGCAGACAAGAACGGGTTGACGTTGAAATCCCCAATCGGATTAACGATGTAGTTGCCGCTGGCATCTCGGGGCAGCACGAGCGGATTCGTGCCCACGATGGAGTTCATGTCGGGCGAATCTTTAAAGAAATTGGTAAACGACCCCGACGAGTTGGCCCCTACGGTCAGCCACTTCGTCACATCGGTGTCGATGTTGGTTCGCACGGTGTAGCGGGCGTAATCGTCGTTTCTGATGAGTCCTTTTTCGTTGGTGTACCCGCCCGAAACGAAGTAGTTGGTCTTGTCGGACCCGCCCGAAATGCTGACGTTATGGCTCTGGATGGATGCATTCTGTGTCAGGTCGCCGTACCAGTCGTAGTCATTACCGGCGGCTGCGCCCGCCACCGAGATGGGGAACAGCTCCGAGTTGGCAAACGTCCAGGCCGGATTCGGCTCTGTGTAGCCCGACTCTTTGGTGAAGGCCGTGAGGTAGTTGATGTCTTTGATTTTTTCCAGGAACGCATCCCGACGCAGCAGAGTCGCATTGATGGTCGGCGACGAAACCGCGTAATTACCCGAATAGGTGATGGTTGGTTTGGTCGAGGCCCGGCCCGTTTTGGTCGTTATCAATACAACTCCATTGGCCGCCTGTGAGCCATAAATGGCCTTGCTGCTGGGGTCTTTCAGCACATCCACGCTGGCCACGTCGGCGGGGTTAACATCCGAAAGCCGCCCGTTGAAAATAATCCCGTCCACAATAATCAGGGGTGAGGTGTTGCCGTTGAGCGTCGAGGTGCCGCGTACGTTGATGGAGGCTTCCTCGCCCGCCCGGTTGGTCTGGCCGATGGTCAGGCCCGGCAGCGATCCTTTGAGCGATTGCAGGATGCTGACGTTGGGCGATTCTTTGAAAGCGACTAAGTTGGCCGACGCAATCGAACCCGTCAGGTCTTTGCGTTGCTGAGTGCCGTAACCCACCACCACCACCTCGTTCAGCAGTTTGTCGTCGGGAGCCATCGTGATGTTCAGCGTACTCCGGTTATTCACCTCAATTTCCTGAGAACCATAGCCCACGAAGGAAAAGACGAGGACAGGGCTAGCTCCTGCCGTGGTGAGCCGGAATTCGCCGTTGGCGGCGGTGGAGGTACCGTTGGTGGTTCCCCTCTCGACCACGTTCACTCCGGGGAGCGGCTGACCGCTCGCTTCAATCACTTTTCCGCTGATGGACTGGGCGGAAGCCACGGCTGAAAAGAACAGCAAAAAGGCCAGGAGGTAGTGCCTTTTTCGTAGGTTGTAATGTTGTTTCATAATTTATACTATCACATTGTTGATAAATACTACGACAATGCAATATTATAAAGGTATTACATCATTTGCAAGCAGAATAGCAATAATTTTATTTACAATTCGACTATTCGCTGTTTTTAGGCCGTGAATAGGCTTTTTAGAAAATAAAACTTCACATTTTTTACAAACAGAGAAAGACAGATGGGTTTGATACCGGGTATTTTCCTACTTTTACTCCCACAAGAGTGAAGTAAATACAAACCGACACAAGCAAGTGGTACAAGTCATTTTCCGGGGATTCGATATTCTGGAACTCGTGGCCCGGCGCGATGGCCATGCCATCACGCTCACCGA
>JBBSKK010000203.1:0-6213 GCA_038256395.1 Cytophagales bacterium
AAACGAAGACATCAGCGCCTACCCATTGGTATGCTTCGACATGGCCCGAATCAAGGACAACGAATTGCTAAAATCGGTGGTCACGATGCTAATCACCGAGCTTTCCCTCGACGTGATTCGCCGCTTTCCAAAAGATGTAAAGTACCTCTATATGGACGAAGCCTGGTCTATGCTTTCGGAAGGAATGGGCGACTTTGTGGAAATGATGTACCGAACCATTCGCAAAAATAACGGCTCGATGTGCATCATCACGCAGGGAGTGAAGGAAATCGAGGATTCGACGGTCGGCCCGGTGATCGTGGCCAACGCCGATACCAAAATCATCCTCAACCACCAGGATGCGAAGCAGCTTGATCGGGTCTCGGCGGTGTTGGGATTCACCCGGCACGAAATGGAGAAAATGCGCTCGATCAGAGTAACCAAGACCTGGCGGGAAATCTTTATCCGACAGGGAGAACACGGAAAAGTGTACCGTCTGGAAGCGGCCCCGAACATCTATCCCCTGCTGACCTCGAAGCCCGCCGAACGAGAACATCTACGTGACTTGACCCAGACCTATCAGGGGAATATTGTGTACGCCGTGCGCCAATACAACGAAGACAAAGCCGAAGGGATTATTTAAACCATTTATCGCGTGAAAGAAGAATCGTTTAGTTTTCTGATGGCTAGCAATGGTGATCTCATCCGTACTAAAGTACTAGGGTTGGCGGCGTTGCTCATGATGATCAATTTCCTTTGGGCGCTGGGCCGCACTTTCCTCGTGTCTTCCGACCTGACCACCGACTACACGCCTCTGATCAGGGCTATTATACTGACCATTGTACTAACACTCTACGGAGATCTACTGAACATCGTAACGGGCATGATCGACCTCATCGCCGGACTTTTCGCGCCAAAAGACCCGCAAGAGGTACTGGCGTCTCTGAAAGCCATGACTGCCAAAGTAGACGGTGCTTTCTCAACCGCCAACTCGAACCTTTGGAAAGACTTTGATCTGTCCTGGGACTCGGATCAAATGAAAAAGGACATCGACATCGTGCTGGGCGTGATGAGCAATTCTATGGAAATGGTCATTCTGAAAATGGTTCGCCTGGTGGCCGAAGGTTTGACGCTACTCATCCGGGCTTTCGTGGCCAAGATGCAGGTGCTGGTCACGGTCTTCCTGATGATTACCGGGCCGATTGCCATTCTGGTTTCCATGATTCCCGGCTTACAGGGCGCAATGGGCTACTGGTTCCGGAATTTGCTTCATGCCAAGTTTTGGGCTTTGACAATTGGCGTCCTCGACAATATGGTCAATTTCTACGTGGATAACCTCGTGGATACGCACATCGACAACATGATGAATAACGCCTCACTGGAAGAGCGATTCGGGGCTGTGTTCAATTTGGTCGTGGTCCATTACTGCGTGATTGGGGCCTACCTGGCCACGCCCTTTCTGACAAACGCCTTCATTGGCGGTATGACCTCAGCCGGAGGATTGGGAAGCTGGGCAGCCAGTAAGGGAGCCAACCTACCCGGTGCCGCTGCTCGTACCGCTCAGACTGTAAGCCGGATGGGGTCGGGCGGTGGTGGCGGTTCAGCATCTCGGTCGAGTAGTTCCAACGATAGAAGAAGCGTTTCAGATAATTCAACCGAAAAGCCTAAAAACCAAAACACCGAGCGAGGAGATGCCTTGGCTGAATACGATAATAGTCCCAAGCGCAAAACCGAGCGTGAATCATAAATAGAAATCCTATGATGCAGCAAGCGAATAACGTAACAACCCTGATTAAATCCTTGAAAGTCATCTGCCTGGGCCTGATAGTTGCTTTGGCGCTGAGCAATGTCTTCTGGCTGTACGCCTACGTAAAGGAAAGCAGCCAAAACGCCGAGCGGGTCTATATGGTTGCTGATAACGGAACCAATGCGGCAATCTCTGCCGGGCAGGTTCAGCCTACGCAGTACGAAGCGCGAAATCTGGTGCGGTCATTCATGGATCTCATGTTCCAGCATGACGCCAACACCTTCCGCGAACGGGTAAACCACGGCATGAAGCTGGTGGACCACAATGACGGCCGGGCGATTTACGAAACCTTCAAGCGGGGGAGGGTACTCGAGAACTACCACCGCTACAACTCACATACCAACTGGACCTGCGACTCGGTGAGGGTAGATATGAGCGTCGAGCCCTATCAGGGATTTGTCTGGGGAGCGCAGCAGGTAGTGTATGACAATCAGATTGCCGTTCAGCCCGTCGCAGCGCGCTTCACGCTCTCGCGCCGCCTTCGCTCGGACATCAACCCCTATGGCCTCTTGATCGATACCTTTTCTTTCATTGAATACCCGCGCGCAATTCAGACCGACGAAGCACGATCGGTAGCCGAAAACCACTAACTGAGCTATCACAATGAGCAAAACAACCCTTTTTCTAATGCTGGTCATAGGAGTATCCCAATGGTGCCAGGCGCAAACTTACCTCCCCGATACAATCAAGGTCAACCGAACCTCGACAACCTATTTAATTTTCCCGTCAAAGGTGGCCATGGTGGATATTAGCCCAGAATATCTGGTAAAAATAGAATCGGGAAACATCGTTTTTGTCAAGCCCCGAACGACCTCGGCTCGGCATACGCCTCTGCTTGTCAGAACTTCCGACAATACCTATCTGGGTTACCTGAGTGTATCAGAAGGAATGCAAGCGGCTTTCGTGGATATAAGCAAAATCCCACTGCCCGTCAAAACCGAGTTTCACATGGCCGAACTACCCGCGTTAGCCCCAAATGGCCAAGCCACCATTCCCGCCAGCGCTCCCAATAGCGATCAGTTGCTTGCCTCCCTTAATCCTACGGCGACAATTACCCCGATTGAGAAACAGTCGAGTTACGATGAAGAGTTAGCTTTCAACATCGAAAACGTCCTGAAAACTCTGATGGATTCTTTACTGAGCGGATCACCCCAGAATTTCGATCAGGAGCGAAACAGCGGCATCGTGGTCAAACTCACTCACCTGTTGCACGATTCCACGAATACCTATATCCAGCTTTCCATACAGAACAAAACTGCTATGCCCTATCTCCTCGATCAGGTTAGCTTCTGGTATCAGAACCAAGCCAGAAAACGAAAAGGGGTATACCTCGACGGGGAGACTTACCCAATGGAGCCGATAGTCGAAACATTACCCGACCGAGTTGAGGCGGATCAAAAGGTTCAGTTGCGGTTTGCTCTGCCGCAGTTCGCGCCGCAAAGCCGAAGTGAGTTTGTGGTTAATATTCGGGAGAAGAGTGGCACTCGTAATGTCACGCTCAGTCTGCCTATGAAAACCGTTTTGTACGCCCGGCCAACCCAGCCCGCAGTACACAACGACAAAATCAAAAAGGAAACAAACAAAGAACGTTTTTCAAATTTAAACTGGTTTTGGAATGACTGGAAAAAGAAAAAAGCGTGACGCTCAATTGCAGGACGACGCATTCGATGATGCCGCATCTAAATGGGAAGCATCGGACTCCCCACCCCCACCCCAAGACCAACCGTCAAGTTTCGATGGGTTTGAAGACGATTTTGACGAGAGAGGCCTTCCCGGCGAGAATGAAGAAGAGCACTCTTCAAGTGATAAGTGGCACGAGGAAGGAATAATAGACGAAGAGATTGCCGATGAAGAAATCATAGATGAGAAATCCTTTCCGGAGGAAGACGAGGATGAGGAATTCTTGGATGATGAAGAGCCGGAAGAAAATGTCGCAAACGCTCGTGCAAACGTCCCAAAGTCAGCAAAGCCGAAACGGGTCATTTTGGCATTGGGCGTTGGGTTGATTGCCGTGGCCGCCATCGTCTTCATGCTTTGGAAAATGACGGTTTCCTCAAACGGATTCCGGGCCGCGCAAATGGCTCCGGTTCCGGCAGACCCGATTGATGTGGCCGAAAAGGAACGGAGTCAAAACACTCAGCCGACCGATTATGCCGATGATGAGCAAATGCGGACGATGAATTACGACAATGTGAACAGCATCTACGGTTTGGCTCTCAAACAGCAGGAAGAAAACCGAAAAAATCCCAAGGGTACTGATTCAATCCGGCAGGATGCCTCCGTTCAACAAGAACTGAACCGCTCCCAGCAATTGGCGAGACAACCGCGCAGCCGGAATAATTCGACTGAGCAAACGCCTCCCCCCCGCCGTTCACAGGAAGAACACGTATCGACTGACGACCCTTTCCGCAATAAAGTGCGGGATGAATATCTCATGCGCTCGGGTTTCAATACGGTTAAGGCTGAGGGAGGAAATGGGAGTGGCGCTGGTTCTGGTGGTCAGTACGAGTCATCCGATATGTCAGTTGCCGGGCGTGGCCAGGTTGAAACCAATGACCCCATTCCTGGCGTGGTGAGCGGCGATCAGACGGTTTCCAATGGAGCCCGCGTGATGTTCCGTACGCTGGACGACGCGATGATTCGCGGCCGTTTTGCTCCCAAAGGATCGATACTGGTTGGATTTGCTCAGGTAAACAATACGCGGGCCTTGTTCAACATCACTACGCTTCGGCTCCTGGCCACGGGCGAGGCGGTACCCATTCGTATGCGGGCCCTCGACATCGACATGAACGAAGGACTAGCCGTACAATCCGAAAAGCCCTCCCGTCAACAAGTCGAACAAGCGACAAACAACGCTTTGAATCAGGCCGCCGGGCAAGCGGCTTGGTCAGCAGGTTATTCGGTCAACCGCGCGACCCAGATTCAGGGAGCTGGAAGTGCGTTGGCCTCCCTCGGTGCGGGCCTGGCCTCCGCCGCCACGACGGGTAGACGTCGTGAGACTCGGCAAAAATTGCAATTGCAAGATGGTTTCAAGGTATTTTTTATTCCCGTCAAATGAAAAAATCAATTATTCTCTGCCTACTGGCGGCACTGTTAGTCGTACCCACTCCCGCCAATAGCCAAATCGAAACGATTATCAATATGGGTCTGTCGCTACTAGGTATTGGGGGCGGGAAAGACCCCTACGCCAAAGCGCGGCTGGTGGAGTTGAAGAAGATTCTGGACAAGAACAAAAAGGAGCTGGCCAAGCTGGCCCGCATCGAGGAAAGCTCCCAAGGCACCGAACTCTACACCCAAGCCCAGTTGGAGATTAGCCGCAGCGTCGAGGAGTTAATGCGGTCGGTCTCGGAGTTGAAAGCCATCCGTTCGCGCGACGGCCAAATTCGCTTCAATGACCTGGTCGTGTTCAATCAGATTCAGCAAGAAGTGAACCAGTACCTCAGCGGGTATGTGTCGGCGGCTTTCTTGAAACAACTGGAAAAGCAAATTGTCAATGGTGCCGCCCGGAACCATACCTTGGCCCAAAACAGCGGCAGTAACATCTACGATATGTTTTTCGGAAAATCGGGATTGGATGCCCGCCAACCCGCTAACCTTACTGATCTGGGTACGGCACGGGGCGAGGAAGCTTTGCACCTGCTGCAATTCCAAACAGCGGCTCAGAAAAAGAAAATCGTGCAGTCTTTGCTGTATTACAAACTGGCCGATGAGCTGTACGCGCAATCCATCACACTGAACAATGCCCTGAACGACGAGCAAAACGGAACCGCCCTCGACATCGCCCGCCGTCTTCGGCAAACCATCATGCAAAGGATGTCCCAATCCAATCTTCAACAATTGATCAGCGACCCACCCAATATCGGTTCCGGTTTCGATCTCATGTCGCTGGGTGATATGGGCGGGATGCCGGAAGAAATGGCCGGGATGTTCCAAAAAATGCTCGACCAGGTCAATAGCGACGCTCAAGGCTTTTTATCGAACATGGACGGAGCTTTCCAGAATCCACAAATCATGGACCCAATGGCTCCCGATATGGGCTATTTCTCCGAACAAAACTCTCCGCGCGGGCTGCGCCTGACAACCGGAGAGCGCGCTTCCTTACAAAAGTCGGCGATGGATATGGCCACCCAAGCCGTGGAGTACCGCCGAAAGGGTGATGCCCTCATGGAGGAATCTCTGGAAAAGACACCTCTCCAACAAGTACTCGAAATGAAACGCGCCCGTACCTACATGCAGGAATCGTATCGCTACCTTGACCTCTCTTTGTGACATGAAAGACAACTCGGGCAAGAAGTCTCCCGCCAATCTGAACGGCAGCGCTGGTCTCAACAGATCCGCCGAAACACACATAACTAACGATCCGGCACCGGAAAGAGGCCGGCCAAAGGCTGCGGAGAAGAACAAGATCAGACGGGTTCTGGATAACC
>JBBSKK010000204.1:0-6195 GCA_038256395.1 Cytophagales bacterium
AACCCATCAAATCCACCGCCCTGCACCAAAGTCTCGACAAATACCAGCAGACCAGCGGCGAGGGTTTGAAAAAGAAAATGCAGTCGCTGGAAGAAATCATCCGCAGCCAGATGCTGTCGAGCAAGGCGACCCGGCGCAATTTCCTGGTGCCTTACCGCGACAAGCTGATTCCGATCAGAGACGAGGAATTCGCATGGTTCAAAATCGAGAACGGCATCGTGGACGGAATGCTGACCGACGCCCGCAACTACGCCATCGACAAGACGCTGGACGAATTGGAAAAAATGCTGAATCCCGATGCCTTCTTCCGCGCCAATCGCCAATTTATCGTCGCCCGCCAAAGCATCCGCGAAATCGAGTTTTATTTTAATGGCCGCCTCCTCATCCGGGTCGATCCCATCTCCAAAAAGCCCATCCTCATCAGCAAGGAACGTGTGCCAGTGTTTAAGAAGTGGTTTGAGGAAAGTTAAAAAGAAAAGGAGGAAGGGAGGAAAGGAAAATGGAATTCGACGAATACCTCCTCCTTTCCTCCTTTCCTCCCTCCTTCATTTCATCCCACTCAAATCCGGCAGCGGACTCACCGAGGTCCAGCCGCCGTCCACGACCAGGCTCTGGCCCGTGATGTGGCCGGAGAGGGGCGAGAGCAGAAATAGCGCGGCGTGGGCGATGTCCTCACGCAGGGCGGGGCGGCCCGTGGGCGTGATGGCCGACCACACCTGGGCGTAGGTAGGATCTTCCTGCAAGGTGCGCTCGGTGAGCGTCGCGCCGGGGGCCACGGTGTTGATCGTGATGTTGTGAGGTGAAAGTTCGAGGACGAGGTTTTTGGCCAGCATCTCCAGCCCGGCCTTTGTCATGGCGTAGGCGGCCAGATATTGGTGCGCCTGGTGTCCTACCACGGATGACATCAGCAGAATGCGCCCGCCGGATCGCCGGCCACCGGTCCGTCGGGCCGCCGTTTCCTGCGCCCGCATCTGCCGCGCCGCCGCCTGCGTGAGTAGGAACGACCCCGCCAGGTTAACGTCCAGCACCCGCCGCAAATCCGCCGCCGGGTACTCAAAAAAATCGCCGAACAGCGTGATGCCCGCATTCGCCACGGCGATCGTCAGCTTGCCGAAATTTTCGATAGCGGCCCGTACCATTTGGTCAATAACTTTTTCATCCGAAGCGTCGCCTGCCACCGCCACGCAGGCACCGCCTTCTCTAATAATTGTCGCTACGGCTTCATCGGCCAGTCCGGCATCAAAGTCGTTCAGAACCACGGCTGCGCCTTGCCGGGCCAGTTGCCGGGCAATCTCAAACCCAATGCCTTGCCCCGCTCCGGTGACAATAGCAACTTGGTCGGCAAATATTCTCTCGTTCATGTAAGGTACGCTCTGCGGCTTTGTTCCCTGCACCGAGGGCTGAATGAAGCCCCCGGCAACTGATTAGTTTACTTTGTCGCTTTGTCGCTTTGTGCCTTTGCCGCTAAAAAATATCAATGCGAATCCCGCGTCACCTTATCGCCCGAGCCACCGCGCAGGAAATCCATGTCGGCGCCTTCGTGGGCTTGCATGACGCGTTCGATGTGCAGGTTAACAAATCCCCGGTTATAGCCCAGTTCCAGCGGCTTCCAGGCGGCGCGACGTTTTTCGAGTTCTTCGTCCGATACGTCCAGGTGGAGACGGCGGTTCTGCACGTCGAGTTCGATAATGTCGCCGTCCTGCACCAGGGCGAGGGTGCCGCCTACCGCCGCCTCTGGCGAGACGTGCAGCACCACCGTGCCGAAGCCCGTGCCGCTCATGCGCCCGTCGGAAATGCGCACCATGTCCATCACGCCTTTTTCCAAAAGCCGTTTGGGAATAGACATATTTCCTACCTCCGGCATACCGGGATAGCCCTTGGGGCCGACGTTTTTCAGCACCATGACCGTATTTTCGTCGATGTCCAGGTTTGGGTCGTCGAGCCGGGCTTTGTAATGATCGATGTCCTCGAATACCAGGGCGGGGCCGCGATGCTGCATCAATTCGGGTTTGAGCGAAGCGGAGGGTTTCAGCACCGCGCCATGGACGGCCAGGTTGCCCTTTACGACGACCAATCCCGTGAGGTCTTTGATGGGTTTTTCCAATGTACCGATCACCTCGGGGTCGAAGCATTCGGCGTTGGCGCAGTTCTCGGCCATAGTCTTGCCATTGGCGGTGATGACCTCGCCGTGCAGCCGCGATAGCAGTTCCTTAATGACCACGGGTAAGCCGCCAGCGTAGTAAAAATCCTCCATGAAGTAACCACCCGACGGCTGCAAATTGGCCAGCAGCGGAATGTCGGCCGACAAATGGTCGAAATCGTCCAGCTTCAAATCTACGCCGATGCGGCCCGCGATGGCCAGCAGGTGAATCACGAAATTGGTGGAGCCGCCGATGGCGGCGTTGATTTTGATGGCATTCTCGAAGGCTTCGCGGGTCAGGATCTGCGACATGCGGAGGTCTTCCTTTACCATGTCCACGATGCGGCGGCCCGAGAGGTGGGCGGCCACCTTGCGGCGCGAGTCGGCAGCGGGAATGGCCGCATTTTCGGGCAGCGTGAGGCCCAACGACTCCACCATGCAGGCCATCGTGGAGGCCGTGCCCATCACGGCGCAGTGGCCCGCGCTGCGGCACATGCAGGCTTCGGCGGTCGTGAATTCGTCCTGCGTCATCAGTCCCTGCCGGTACGTCTCGCTGAACCGCCATACGTCGCTCGTGCCGATACTTTTGCCCCGGTAGCGGCCCGTCAGCATGGGTCCGCCCGACACGACTATGGTCGGGATGTCCACGCTGCTGGCCCCCATCACCAGCGAAGGCGTGGTTTTATCGCAGCCGCAGAGCAGCACCACGCCGTCGATGGGGTTGGCCCGGATGGACTCCTCGACGTCCATGCTGGCCAGGTTGCGGTAGAGCATGGCGGTGGGCTTGATGAGCGTCTCGCCCAGCGACATTACCGGGAATTCCAGCGGAAAGCCGCCTGCCTCCCACACGCCACGCTTGACCGACTCGGCCAGCTCGCGGAAGTGGCCGTTGCAGGGTGTGAGTTCCGAAAACGTATTGCAAATGCCGATCACGGGTCGCCCCTCGAATTCATCGGCGGGGTAGCCCTGGTTTTTCATCCAGGCGCGGTAAATAAAGCCATCCTTGCCTTCCTTGCCAAACCAGCCCCGGCTGCGTAGTTCTTTCTTATTCATGGTATTCTGGAATTCTGATGAGTAGTCAATGGGAAGCAAAGGTACTTTTAGGTAATTTATAACGTATCTTGCGTATCGTTTTTATCGCTGTCTTTCCTATGTCTCGTTTGATTTTGCCTTTTCGCCGAAAACACGCCCTGCTTCTGGTCGCCCTGGTTTGTATGCTTACTTCCACCCTCTCCGCCCAGCCCGTCTCGGACGCTTTCCTCGAAAAAATTCTGCTCAAAAATCCCGAATGGTTCGGCAAAATTCTAGAAAACCCCAACGCGCGTGGCGTGCAGATCATGTACACCAAAATCGACCGTAATCGCCGCAATGAGCCGCATTTTACGACCTACCGCTACAACGTCGATAAGAACAAGTACTTCTATCCGGCCAGTACCGTCAAGCTGCCCGCCGTGCTGCTGGCTTTGGAAAAAGTCAATCAACTGAATGTGCCGGGCCTGGACAAGTATACGCCCATGTTCACGGAAGCCGGGCGACCTGAGCAAACTGCCGTTACCGCCGACTCCACGGCCCAAAACGGTCTGCCATCGGTGGCGCACTACGCCCGGAAAATTCTACTGGCAAGCGACAACGACGCCTTCAATCGACTCTACGAGTTTATCGGTCAAGACGAATTTAATAAAAAGCTGCGCGAAAAGGGCTACCTAAATACCCGCATTCGGCACCGCCTGCAACTGCCGATGAGCGCTGAGAACAACCGCTACACGAATCCTGTGCGCTTCGAGAAAGACGGAGAAGTACTTTACCAGCAGCCGATGGCCTACGCCGAGAAAGTCGAAAAGCCCACCACGCCAATTTTGCTCGGGAAAGGGTACATGAAGGAGGGAATTCTAGTGAACGCCCCCTTTGACTTTACTGAGAAAAACTATTTCAGCCTGGAAGACCAGCACAAGCTGTTGAAAGCCATATTCTTTCCCGAGTCTCTGGAACCCACCGAGCGTTTCGACCTGAAACCCGACGATTATAGATTCCTTTATCGCTACATGTCGCAGTTGCCGATGGAAACAAGTTACCCCGAGCATTACTCCGAAGACTATTACGACAGTTACGTGAAATTTTTTATTTTTGGCGATAACAAAAAGCGAATGCCCCGAAGCATCCGGGTGTTCAACAAGGTGGGTGACGCCTACGGCTTCTTACTCGACAATGCCTACATCGTGGACTTCGAGCGCGGCATCGAGTTCATGCTCACCGCCGTGATCGACTGCAACGAAAACCAGATTTACAACGACGACACCTACGCCTACGACAGCGTTGGATTCCCTTTCATGGCGCACCTGGGCGAGGCGATTTTCGAATACGAGATGAATCGCAAACGCCGTGGGCGGCCGGATTTGAGCCGCTACGAAGTGGAGTACGATAAATGAGTGGAGAATGGAGAATTGAAAGTGGAGAGTGAAAAGTATTTCTGCCGTGTTCTTTATAAAATATCGACACCAGTTTTTAGGAAAAATGAGAAAATTCCTTTTAAGTGTTTCATTATTAAGTAGATGTTGGATTTTAGATACTAGATGTTAGATCAAAGTAAAATCCTTATAATCAGTAAGTTAATTTGAATATTTAGATGTAGATTAATGCAAACTATTTTTGCTTGACTACTTAGCATTAGCAATTGTAGCATTCACTCCTTCTTTTGGTCAAAAAAAGAAAACCGATCCCATAACAGCGACTGCTTTTGATCCGACCAGTCGTCCTAAAAACCTTTCTGATAACGACCTACTGGAACTGGTTCCGAAACACACCTTTCGTTATTTTTGGGACTTCGCTCATCCGGTAAGCGGCCTGGCGCGGGAGCGGAGCAACGAATCCTTCGACTACGGCAACGAGGTGGTCACCACGGGCGGTACGGGGGGGCGATCATCGTCATGATCGAGAACCACCGGACGGGGCTGCTGTGGAATCTTTTCATGAGTTGCCCGGAAGTGGGCGAGGGCTTGAAAAAGCTGGATTTTAAAAGCGCGGCTTTGAAATAGTGGCGCGAATCGAGTACCTTTAAATATTCAAATTGAAACCGCAATGAACGCCAAACAAATCTTCGCCATCATCCTCACCCTCCTCGGCATCGGCGGGCTGATTTACACCGCTATGCAGTTGCTCGACAACAACAAGGATCAATTCATTACGCTGACCGTGGTCGGCATTTTGGCGCTGATTTTTTTCTCGGCGGGCATTAAGCTGCTGCAGTCCTCGCGGGACGTGTAGGTTTTTTGCCAAAAAGAAAAAAAACTGCCGGTACTATTCCACCGAAATTTCTCCAGTCAGGTACAGTTTCACCTGTCCGGAGATAAGGGTACGGTCGCCAACAAGTTCACAGCGCAGGTAGCCGCCTCGGGCGGACAACTGCTTGGCTGTCATCGTTTTCTTGCCCAGTTTTTCTGCCCAAAAAGGAATGAGCGTCGTGTGCGCCGAACCCGTGACGGGGTCTTCGTCGATGCCCGACTGCGGAGCGAAGAAGCGGGACACAAAATCGACTTTATCACCAGGAGCCGTGACGATGATGCCCCGAGTAGGGACGGTAGAGAGGATGAAAATATCGGGCTTCAACTCTTTGACCTGCTCCTCTTTTTCTAACACGACCATATAGTCCGACTTGCCTTTGTAAACGACGAACGACTCCAGGGACTTCATGCTTTCCGACAGGGCGGGCGGCGCCACGGCCACCTGGTAAGTATCGGCGGGGAAGTTGAGCGTGAGCCAGCCGTCCTGCCGGGTGACTTTTAAAATGCCGCTCCGGGAATCGAAGGAGATTTCGGTTTCGGCGTAGTTTTCAATGGAAAATATGACGTAAGCCGTCGCCAAAGTGGCGTGTCCGCACAGGTCGACTTCCATGACGGGCGTAAACCAGCGAATATGGAAGCCCGTTTCGATGGGTACGTAAAAGGCGGTTTCGGCCAGGTTGTTTTCGCAGGCGATTTGCTGCATCAGTTCGTCCGAAATCCACTCTTCCAACGGAACCACGGCGGCCGGGTTTCCCGCAAAGAGTTTATCGGTAAAGG
>JBBSKK010000205.1:0-6156 GCA_038256395.1 Cytophagales bacterium
CAATCGTACTATGAGTTTCGACGTCCAGACGTACACTTTAAACTCATAGACTTTAAACTTTAAACTCATTGAAGGTTCGCCCTAAAAAATCCCTAGGCCAGCATTTTCTTACTGATCAGAGCATTGCCCAACGTATTGTGGATAGCCTGGTACCTCACCAAGGCTATGAAACGGTGCTGGAAATCGGGCCGGGCATGGGCGTTTTGACGCAATATTTACTACAAAACGACGCCTACGAAACCCACGTCATCGAAATCGACCGCGACTCGGTGCCTTATCTCAAGCAACACTACCCTACCCTCGCGCCGCGCGTGATCGAGGGCGACTTCCTGCGCTGGAACCTTGCCCGACTTACCGATCAAAAAGTAGCGATCATTGGAAATCTCCCCTACAATATTTCTTCGCAGATATTTTTTCGCGTCATCGAGCAGCGCGATCAAGTGCCGGAGATCGTCTGTATGCTGCAAAAAGAAGTGGCCCAGCGACTGGCCTCTCCGCCTGGCAATAAGGCATACGGTATACTGAGCGTGTATTTGCAGGCATTTTATGATATCGAGTACCTTTTCAGCGTACCACCGGGGGCTTTCAATCCACCGCCTAAGGTACAATCGGGTGTCATTCGGTTGCTGCGCAACGAGACCATGCAATTGGCATGCGACGAAAAATTATTTTTTCGGGTAATCAAAACGGGCTTTAACCAGCGGCGCAAAACCCTGCGCAATGCTCTGAAACCACTGGGCTTGGAGTTGGACTCACCCTACCTCGACCAACGCGCCGAGCAACTTAGCGTGGCAGATTTTGTGGCGCTGACCCTGCTGGTGCAGGAGGCTGTTACCCCAACTCCCTAATCTCAAAATCAAACGAAAGCTCCCTCATGCACTTGAAATGGCCCTGCGGGCATTTGGCGTAGCCGATTTTGGAGCAGGGGCGGCACGACAAGCCTTTATTTTCCAGAATCACGTGCGGCGTTTGGTAGGGATACATTCCAAAAAGCGGCGTGGTGTTTCCCCAAATCGAATATACCTTTTTTTTGAAAGCCGCCGCGACGTGCATCAATCCAGTGTCGTGCGAAAAAACAAACTCCGACTGCCGAACCAACGACGCCGATTGGTTGAGGTTGCACTTGCCGCAGGCGTTGAAAATCAGCGTATCACCCAATGTCTGCCGAACCTCCTCGCCCGCTGCAAAATCTGCTTTCCCGCCAAGCAAAATCGTGGGATAATTGATTTTCCGGCAAAGCTCGATCATCCGCGCCACGGGCAGCCGCTTGGTAGCGTGCTGACCGCCGATGGCGTAGGCCACGAAACCCGTGCGGTGCGTGGTCGGCAGCCAATCGCGCTCGACCTCGTCACGGTAAGGAATGAAGTAGTCCAGGCCCCGGTCGTCATTGGTGACGCCCAGCGGGGCAACGGTTGCCATGTACCGATCCACGATGTGGACGAGCGGCATGACGTTGAATTTCAGGTTGGTCAGCAGCCATTTCTGCACGTTTAGTTTGGGAAAGCTGTACGAACGAACGCCGAGCGAAAGTTTAATTCGTAGCGTGCGGAGGTTAGTGTGCAGGTCGATTACGTAGCTGAATTTCTCGCGGCGCAGTTCGGGCAGCAATTCTTTCAGGTTGTTGTCCAAGTACCAAGCCCGGTCGATGTACGGGTTTTCTTCCAGTAGCGAGCGGTACTGGATTTTGGTGAAATAATGCACCTCTGCGCCGGGATACTGCTGCTTGAGGCACCGCACGACGGGCGTCGTCAGCACGATGTCGCCAATGGAGGAGAAGCGCAGGATCAGGAACTTGACGGGCTGGTTGTTCACAGTTTGGGAAGTATCACGTGTTAAGCACGGCACAACATCCGCAAAAATAATGGAAATCAGCCAGCGTTGAAGGATTGTTGGAGATGTTTGTCAAGATTACTAACTTCACTCCCGGGTTGTGGTACGGGCTGGAAGCCCGTTCTAGCAAAACATAGCAACACGAATCTTACTACCATGCTCGAACAAATCCTGGACATAAAAAATGACCGCCGTCTGAGCCAATTCCTCTACCGGGTGGGCTTCGGCTGTTGGCTGCTGTACCTCGTCCTGGGCGCTCCGGTTTTGCACGCCTACCAGCACTACCGCCAGGATGCGGGCGTCTTCTGCATTCTGCTGATGGTCGTCGGCTTTTCGGCCTCGATGGTGTACGAGTATTTTAACAACCGTCCGCTTTATCAACAGAAGAAAAAGTGGCTGGCGATCAGCTATATTTTTCTGGCGGGAGCCGTTTATTTGCTGGAATTCAAAGAGAAAGGCATCACGCTGGATTGGACGCTGGTGCTGCGGTGGTTTTCGTGAAAAAGCGCATATTGCTTGCAGATATGATATTCGATGTGGAAACTGCCGCTTTGAAGCTGTTTTCAACCACTAAAATAGAATTACAATTATGACAGTTGCCGAACTTCAAAATCACATCACTTACTTCCATGATGAAGCGGGAAAACCAATCGTAGTTCAACTTGATCTAAGGAACGAAGTTGTTAAAGATTTCTACGCAAGAATGATGGAAGACTTGGAAGACACCCTAGAGGCCATTGAGGCGCTAAAAGAAGATAACGGAAAAAGGTACTCAATGGAGGAGATCGAAACGGAAATGCTTCTTTCAAACCTTACTGAATGAGCAGTTACCCTGTCGAATTTGCGCCCGCTGCCCGAAGAGGACTGAAAAGGCTTTCTGCCCAGGAAAAGTCTAGAATTTTAAAGGAGATCAAAAAATTAGCCGACAACCTCGACCGTACGGATACCGTCAACTAAGCGAGCTTGAAAAGCTATTCCGAATCAGAGTCGGTGACTATCGGGTAGTTTACAGTCTCACAGCGTTTGGAACACTGTCAGCGTTACGATACGGACAACGGTACTTTGTTAACCAGATAACCGGAATCATAGAAAGCCAATATACCTCCGCTTTTCCCTGAGCAATACTACCTCATCTATCAAGAAAAAGATAAGATTGCTATTGAGTTTGACTAATTCTTGACTGGTTCAACGCTGACAGCGTTCTGAACGCTGTCAGCGTTCCAATTCCCCGCCACCAGCATCCGCTTTGGCGTTTCCTTCACTTCGGCACTACTGAGTTTGACATCCTTTTGTACCACTTCTCTGCCGTCCGAGATCTCGAGGGTATAGCGGCCATCCTTGATTTGGGAAAAGTCGAAGTTGCGACCGTATTTCTGCATTTGTTTGCCTACGACTTCCTCGTGCAGTACCTGTCCCCGCTGGTTCAACAATCGTATGGATACTGTTTTTCCCAGCTTTTTTTTCATCAGCAACCGCATGGTCAAAGACTCCTGAATCCGATACATACCTACTTCAAAGTTGGGGCCGGGATTTTTTTCGGGATGAATGGTGCCGGGTTTGGATTTACGGAGAAGTTTGCGCAAAGCTGTGGTGGGCAGTTCTTTCACGTTGGGAAAGTTTTTTCGGTTCGCCCTCTGAGCTTCGGCCTTTGGGCCGACAGCGAATAGGAGGAGGGCAATAACTCCCGGGATCAGAATATTTTTCATAAGGTAAGGATTTAGGAATGGTCGGCAAGATGGACTCAACGATCGAAATACCCGGCTCATCTTCTTCATCCAATGATGGAAAAGATGAGCCGGGTGTAGCAACAATATTTCAGGAGTAGATTCCGGATAGAAACCGGATGTCCGCGGCCTCCCTAGTTGAGGGCAACCAGCGTCCGCGCGGGCGTTTCAACCAGATCGGTGGTCGTCAGGTTGATCGACCGCTTGATTACTTCGTCCCGGTTGGCAACTTCGAGGGTGTAGCGACCGTCTTTGATTTGCGAGAAGTCAAAGCTGCGACCGTACTTCTGCTGCCGCTTGCCGACCACTTCCTCGTGCAGTACCTGCCCTTGGTGATTGAGCAGCCGGACAATTACTTTTTCGCCCGCCTGCTTTTCCAACAGTAGGCGCATTTTCAACGAGTCCTTGACCCGGTACATCCCAACCTCGAAGGTGTGGGGCTTTTGCAGTGGGCAATCGGGGCCGTCGGTTTTGGCGAGGGCGGGGAACATCATCAGGCTGCACAGGGCAGCGGCAAGCATTTTCTTTACGTTCTTCATGGCTATTGAAGTTTTGGGTTGAACTAAATGATTTAACCCAAAGAGGGGAGCCATGAAGGTAACGTTGCATCCATGTAGCCCAGCGGAAGATTATAGGGATGAACGGTGAACTCAATCTCAATGCACCGGCTCCACGCTTACAGCAAATAATACGCTTCCCATTCCTTGCGCGGCGCGGCTCCGGCCAGCAGGAAGTTGGCCAGTGGGTTGTTGGTGATCCGCTGCGTCTCCCGGTCGAAGAGAAGTTTGGTATTCAACCGCTGGGCCAGTACGCCGAGGTTAAAGACCTGACTCAACGGCCCGGCGATGTCGAACGACGAGCGGCATTTTTCTTCCCCTTTGCAGCCTTTCAGGAAATTGGCGAAGTGATTGGAAGGGCTTGCCGGCACGACGGGGAGCTTCGAAGCCATGTCTTTGGCCTTGTCTTCCGGGATAATCGACAGGGTACTTCCGTGCGAACCGCCCTTAAAGGTCAGGTCTTTGCTATAAATAATTTTTCCCGGATTCAACTTGGCGGGCTGTATTGCGCCGTTGCTGGCGGGCGGAATATTGGGGTCCAGCTCCGACACGCCGTAGCCCGCCGGAACGCTCGGAATATTATCAAGGCCATCGTACCAGGTAATATCCAGCGGCGGCATAGTACCCCGCTTCGGGAATTTGAACGATAGGGTAGTGGACATCGGGAAAAAGAACGGGTTGTGGTCTTTCAGCATCACCGGGTCGATTTCGTAGGGAAGGCCCAAGTCCAGAAACTGGTGCGCCGTATCGATAATATGCGCCCCCCAATCGCCCAGCGTCCCCATCCCGAAATCGTACCAGCAACGCCACTGTCCGTTCACAAAATCCTTTTGGTAATCGTGTTCCTGCGCCGTCATGAGCCAGGTATCCCAATCCAGCGTCTTAGGACTGGGTTCTGCCTTGGGGTAGTGGGTCATGTTGGGATCCCAGTCGTGCCAGCGGCGGCGACTGTTCATGTGCGCGGTAATCGCCGTGACGTCTTTAATAATCCCCGCATCTTTCCAGGCTTTGAACTGAAAATAGTTGGCCTCCGAGTGACCCTGATTGCCCATTTGGGTGGCCACCTTGTACTTTTTAGCCCCCTTCATCATCAAATCGACCTCCTGAAAGGTGCGGGCCATGGGTTTTTCGACGTACACGTGTTTGCCCAGCGACATCGCCAGCATGGTAATCGGGAAGTGGGCAAAATCGGGAACGCCCACGCTCACGGCCTCGATCTTCTTCCCCATTTTGTCGAACATCTCCCGAAAATCCTGAAAACGGGGAACGTCGGGGTGCATTTTCAGGACTTCGAGGGTTTGCGGTGCGCCCATGTCCACGTCGCAGAAGGCCACGATGTTGGCCAGTCCGGTCGCGTACAGGGCCTTGGTGATTTCCCCGCCCCGGTTGCCGATGCCGCAGCAAGCCAGGTTCACTTTGTCGCTCGGGGCCACGTGGCCCAATGGTTTTCCCAGGGTGCGGGAAGGAATGATGGATATACCGGCGGCCGCACTCAGGGCGCCTGCTTTTACGAAGTTTCTACGGTTCATGGTTTTGTTTTTGTGGTTGTCTTTCAGGGTAAAGACGACAGGAGGCTGGTCTTACCCGCATGGAAGAGAAGAGGGGAGACCGCCCGGAGGGCTATAGGATAGTCGTCACCGGGTGGCGCTCCACCCCGCGGCGGATCGTTCGGCAAAGAGCCGAGCGACTGCGGAAAGATGAACCCGACAGTGGGATGTCGGCGATACCTTTACCGCCGACCTCTTTAAAATGCTGGTAGCGGAAGAACACGAAAAACTCCTGAACGCCCGTAGCAAAGACGTCTTCAACGACTCTAAACCCACCACCCTGCCCATTTCCCGAGAGATTGTCCTCGCCTATGTTCTCAGCGAGCAGAAGTTCCCCTGGTTTATTGATTTTTTGAATATTAACCTGAATACTACTGATCTGGACGAGGCGAAACGTCGGATTGGGTTGTATTGCGAGCGGTTTGTTGGGGAAGGGGAGAGGGTGACGGAGAATTTGGATTTTTCGATGGGGTGAGGTTTGTTAATTTTACTGATGAG
>JBBSKK010000206.1:0-6156 GCA_038256395.1 Cytophagales bacterium
AAACTGGCCTAATGCGCCCCAATCGGATCGGTACCATGTGTTAGGCATAGTGCTCTGGTGTCTTGCTTCCCTATGTATTGGGCTGATTTGGGCAGTGTTCAGTCATAGTCCTTATCCTTTTTTGTTCTTATATCTATTGCCTAGTTCTGTTGGCTTAATATCTGCCTATCTACGGCGACATTTTTTCAGAGAAACCAAAAAACTCCAAACCCAAGTCCTCCAAAAAACCACCGAACTCGACACCCTCCGCTCACAAGTCAACCCGCATTTCCTTTTCAACGCGCTCAACACTTTGTACGCAGTCGCCCTAAAAGAAAGCAGCGAAAAAACGGCGGACGGCATTCAGAAACTCGGCGACATGATGCGCTTCATGCTGCACGAAAACAACCAGGTGCGCATTCCGTTGCGAAAGGAAATTGAGTACCTGCACAACTTTCTGGACTTGCAGCGGATGCGGCTGGACGAAGGCCATGAGATTGAAATTCGGGTCAATATTCAGGAACCGGAGCGGGAACTGTACCTGGCCCCCATGCTGCTGAATCCCTTCGTGGAGAATGCCTTCAAGCACGGCATCAGTCTGCGGCAGTCGTCGTGGATTTACATCACGCTTACGCTGGATGCCAAGAAACTCTACTTCAAAGTCCACAACAGCCTGCACCGGAAAACGGGCGACGACCCGGAGAAAAATGGACCGGGCATCGGCCTGGAAAACGTCCGCAAGCGGCTCGATTTGCTGTATCCCAATCGCCACACGCTCGACATTCAGGCCACCGAAACCGATTATTTCGTATCATTGGTTTTGGAAATACAGTAATTCACATGACGCTCACCGCCATTGCCATCGACGACGAACCCCGCGCTCTGGAAGTCATTCAGATGCACGCGGCCAAGGTTCCATTCGTCGCGCTGAGCGTCACTTTTACCGATGCCTTCGCGGCCATTCCGTATTTGCAGCAACACAAAATTGACTTGCTATTTTTGGACATAAAAATGCCCGACATTTCGGGCATCGAGTTTTTGGATTGTCTGCAAAACGTGCCTATGGTGATTTTTTCCACCGCCTATTCCGAGTACGCGGTGAAGGGATTTGAACTGAATGCGGTCGATTATTTGCTCAAACCTTACTCGCTGGCGCGTTTTGCTCAGGCTTGTAATAAGGCTTTGGAAGCAAAGCAACTACGGCAAAAGGCGTCCGGCGATAGCGTGTTGACTGACCCATTTATTTTCATAAAAACGGGTTACGAACAGGAGAAAGTCTGGTTAAAAGACCTTTGCTATCTGGAAGCGGAGGGAAATTACGTGAACTACGTCTTGCCAGACCGCCAACTCCTCAGCCGACAAAGCCTGACCGATGCCTTGCACGTTTTGCCTGACCAGAAGTTTATCAGGATTCACCGCTCTTTTGCGGTGGCCGTGGCAAAGGTGCAGAAAATCAATCGGTACGCCGTTTGGGTGAATGACCGGGAGATTGCCGTCGGAGCGTCGTACGAGGGAAAACTGGCAGAAATCAGGGCGCTTTTAAAATTTTGAGAAATATTCCATGAAATTCAACATCGAACTATCGAAAGACGCTCGGGAACTAGGCCAAAAATCCGGCGACCGGGCAGCTGAAATCATTAAAAAAGCTCTCGCCGAAAACGGCCAGGCCAACGTTATCCTGGCGACAGGAACGAGCCAATTTGAAACACTGCAGCGGCTCCTCACCCACGACGACATCGACTGGGGTAAAGTTGTGATGTTTCACCTCGACGAGTACATCGGCTTGCCCATCACGGCCCCGGCCAGTTTTCGGAAGTACCTAAAAGAGCGCTTTATCGATCAGGTTCCCGCGCTGAAAGCCTACTACCTCATCGACGGCGAGGCCGATCCGGCGCAGGAATGCGCCCGCCTGGGCGACCTCATCGCGGCGCACCCAATCGACATGGCGCAGGTCGGCATCGGCGAGAATGGTCCTTTGGCATTCAACGATCCTCCGGCGGATTTTTATACCGAAGATGCCTACATCGTGGTCGAGCTGGACGAGGCTTGCCGCCGTCAGCAGTTCAACGAGGGCTGGTTTGCCACGATGGACGACGTCCCAAAGCAGGCCATCAGTATGTCCATCCCACAGATTCTCAAATCGAAGTCTATCGTCTGTTCGGTACCCGATGAAAGGAAGGCGCAGGCGGTGAAAGACTGCGTGGAGCTACCCATCAGCCGCCAGCACCCGGCGGGGATTCTGCAAACCCACGACGATTGTATTCTGTATCTTGACGAAAATTCGGCTTCTTTACTCTCTTGATTTTCTTTAATGTCTTCTTCCTTCAAGATAACCAACGGAACCCTCCTGACACCTTACCGCCTCCTGCCCAAAGGTACTCTGGTGGTAGAAAAAGGCGTTATTACCGCCGTGCTGGAAAACGGCAGCGAAACGCCGGACCTGCCTGAAATCGACGCCCAGGGAAAGTACGTCTCGCCCGGCTTTATCGAACTGCATGTCCACGGCGGCGGTGGCCACGATTTCATGGACGGGAGCGTGGAAGCATTTCTTGAAATAGCCGAAACCCACGCCCGCTTCGGAACCACGGCGATGGTACCTACTACGCTCACCAGTAGTCAGGAATCGCTGTTCCGGACGCTGGAACTATACGAGGAGGCAAACCTGGCTAACCAAAAGGGAGCGAAATTTCTGGGTATGCACCTGGAAGGGCCTTACTTTGCCATGAGCCAGCGCGGGGCGCAGGATCCGCGCTACATTCGCAATCCCGATTCGGCGGAGTACCGCGAAGTCATCCGCCGGGCGAACGGCTCCGTCACGCGATGGAGCATTGCGCCCGAACTACCCGGTGCCCTGGAAATGGGCCGCTTTCTGCGCTCGCAGGGAATCGTTGCATCAGTGGCGCACACCGAGGCCATTCATGAGGACGTGGTGCTGGCCGCCGAAAATGGCTACACGCTGATGACGCACTTGTACTCAGGTATGCTGGGCGTAACCCGCCGCGATGCCTTCCGCTACGCCGGAGCGGTGGAAAGCGCTTTTTTGCTGGATGAAATGGATGTCGAAATCATCACCGACGGCATCCACCTGCCGCCGCCGCTTCTGCAATTAATCTATAAAATAAAAGGCCCCGACCGCATCGCCCTCATCACCGACGCCATGCGGGCCGCGTCTCTGCCGCCCGGCGACAGCATCCTCGGTCCGCTCGATAATGGTTTGAAAGTGCTGGTGGAGGATGGCGTGGCCAAACTTCCCGACCGCACCGCCTTCGCCGGCAGCGTCGCCACCGCCGACCGACTACTGCGCACCATGACGCAGCAAGCCCACGTGCCGTTGCTGGATGCCATAAAAATGATGACCGCGACTCCCGCCCGCATCATGGGAAAGCAGGATTACATCGGCTCGCTAACAGTAGGAAAGGCGGCTGATGTGGTTTTGTTTGATGAAAACATTAATGTCAGTATGACGATCATTGACGGGAAGGTGGTTTATTCAAAACCAAGCTAATAAAAATCAATTGCCATTCTCAACTCTCAATTCTCAACTCTCCATTGAAAAAAGCCCTAACTCTCTCCGCTCTAATCGCCCTCTCAGCCATGCACCAAGGCTGCAACACCGCCAAAGAAACGACCGACTCGCCCGACAAACTGCGGCTCATCGTCCTCGATCCCGGCCATTTTCACGCGGATTTATTGCAAAAAACGGCTTATGACCAAGTCGATTCCGTGGTACACGTCTATGCGCCCGACGGGCCGGAGGTGAAAGCTTATCTAGCGAAAGTCGATCAGTACAATACCCGCGCCGAGTCGCCCACGCGCTGGAAGGAGGAGGTGTACACCGGGCCGGATTACCTCGAAAAAATGCTGTCCGACAAAGCTGGCAACGTGCTGGTGCTGGCCGGGAACAACCAGAAGAAGACCAACTACATCAAGCAAGCCGTGGACTCGGGCATTAACGTGCTGGCCGACAAGCCGATGGCAATCGACTCCGAAGGATTTGAATTGCTGAAAAAAGCTTTCGACTCAGCCGAGAAAAATAATGTGTTGCTCTACGACATCATGACCGAGCGCTACGAAATTACGAATGCCCTGCAAAAGGAATTGGCTCAGCAGGAAGCCATTTTTGGTGAACTACAAAAAGGCACCACCGAGCAGCCCGCCATCAGCAAGGAGAGCGTCCACCATTTTTCCAAAATCGTGTCGGGCAGTCCGCTGGTACGGCCCGCCTGGTTTTTTGATGTAAAGCAGCAGGGCGAGGGCATCGTGGATGTCAACACCCACCTCGTGGATTTGATCCAGTGGGCGGCGTTCCCGGAGCAAGTCGTGAACCCCAGCGACGTGGATCTGATTTCGGCCAAACGCTGGACAACCGACCTGACGCCTTCGCAGTTCAGGCAAGTCACGAAGCTGGACAGCTACCCTGACTACCTCACTTCGTCCGTAAAGGACAGCACGTTGAGTGTTTATGCCAACGGCGAGATCAATTACACCCTCAAAGATATTCACGCCCAGGTGAAGGTACTTTGGAACTTCCAGGCTCCCGAAGGCACCGCCGACACGCACTACTCCATTATGCGCGGCTCCAAGGCCAACCTCATCATCCGCCAGGGCAAGGAGCAGAACTACAAACCGATGCTCTACATCGAGGCCGTCGGGCAGCAGGAAGGCTACGCCGAAGCGATAGAGGAAGCATTTAAAAAAGTGGAAGCGCTGTACCCCGGCATCGAACTGAAAAAAGATTCCAAAGGCTGGCAGGTGATGATCCCCGCCAAGTACGACAACGGCCACGAACAGCACTTCGCCCAGGTTGCCCGCAAGTACATGGAGTACCTAAAGGACGGAAAACTCCCCGACTGGGACGTTCCGAACATGATTACGAAATATTATACTACGACGGAGGCGTTGAAGATGGCGAAGTAATTTTATCTATTTCTGCTCATTCAACGCCCAGATATAATCCTTGTAAGAGATATTGTTGGTCTGAAGGGCGGTCTTGGCGTATTTGTTGATCCAGTCTTTGATCGGCATTTTCTTCTTGAAGTCACCGCCGTACCAGTCCAGGATTTTGGAAACGCTGGCCTTGTCTTTGGTCACCTCGTTGAGCCTCGGATTGTTGAGGAAATCACGGCCTTGCTCATCTAATTGCTTATCGAGCTTGTCGGCGGTGTAGGCTTCGTTGCGCAGCGGCGGGCAGGACATGGCCGCGCACACGACGGCGAAGTGGATGCGAGGCTCGTTGAAATCCTTGCGAATAATGCCGTGCTCGATGTTGTTCAAATCCATCTTCTTGCCGCCGATTTCGATAAACTTTACGTCCCAGGGCGTGTTTACAAAGGGAATCTTGATGGAAGAACCGATGTCCTTGATGCTTTTGAGCGGATAGTGATCCAGGATAAGTTGCACCGTGTAGGCATTGTAGGCATTGATCCAGTAGGCCAGTTTCTCGTCCTTGCTCCACTTGGAGCCGGGAGCGTTGTTACTGAGCAGATTGAGGTATTTTTTCAATTGTGCCTCATCTTTTTTAAATCCTTTGTAATCGACTAATCCGTTGTCGTTCACGTGTTGTTTAAGGAGTTTATCCCAAATCGTGTGTTCGATGGGGGCCGACTTGGAGGTGGGGGCCGAAGTGCCGCAGGATATCATGACGAGTACCGCCGCGAGGGCAAAAAGGGTGTTTTTAAGTTTCATAGGTGTTTTTGAAATTTTATGGACAATTCCCCATTAACTACGTAAATAACGTGCCATTGGTTGCCGGGGATAAATCGACGTATATTTACCCTTCCGTAAGCCCTGCCTTTTTTTAATGAAAAAAAACACCACCGCTGACGACTCGGTTGACTATCCTTTCCTGCGCGGCGGCGGGGAAATGGGCCGCCTGACGCGCGAGAAAGACTGGTCGCAAACCCCGCTGGGTAAGCCCGATACCTGGCCACATAGTCTGCGAACAACGCTGGGTATCTTACTCAATTCCAAGTTCCCCATGTTCCTCTTTTGGGGCGAGGAACTGCTTTGCTTTTATAATGACGCCTATCGCCCCAGCCTGGGGAACAATGGTAAGCACCCCCATGCGCTGGGTCAACCCGCCGCCGAAATATGGCCGGAGATATGGGAAAGCCTGGTCGAGCCGCTGTCGACCCACATCCGGGCGGGCGGCGAGGCTACCTGGAGCGAGGACCAGTT
>JBBSKK010000207.1:0-6132 GCA_038256395.1 Cytophagales bacterium
CGGGTGGGGGTGCAGACCGCCGAGGGCGAGTGCGCGTTGGTGAAGCTCATGCCCGCCTTGGCCAATGCATCGATATTTGGGGTTTTCGTCTTGGCATCGGGATTGAGGTAGCCGACATCGCCGTAGCCCAGGTCGTCGGCCATAATCAGCACGATGTTGGGGGTTTTGGTTTGGCCAAAAACAAAAGGCGAAACAAAAAAGAACAGCAGGAATGGAATGAGTCGCATGAAGGAAAATGGGAAGAATACAGTTTAAACGCTCAATTTAGCTATTTTTGCTTGAATGAAAATACCATTTCACCGCTAATCTAATCGTCTTGAATATAGCTGATGCCCCAACCGACTGGTACGAAATCAATAATCCCGAACGAGTTTTCTCGCCCGGTCTTATCCTTTACAAAGACCGAATTGCTGAAAATATAACAGCAATGGTTGAAATCGCGGGCAGCGCGAACCGTTTGGTGCCGCACATCAAGACGCACAAAATGGCCGAGGTCATCCAAATGCAATTGGATGCGGGCATCACCAAATATAAGTGCGCCACCATCGCCGAGGCCGAACTGCTGGCCGACACCGGGGCGAAGTGGATTTTAATCGCCTACCAATTGGTGGGACCGAATGTCCGGCGATTACTGGATTTGAAGGCAAAATTTCCCGACGTATATTTTGCTTCGTTGGTGGATTCTCTGGTATCGGCCCAAATGCTGAATGAACAAGCTCAGGGACAGCCATTCAGCGTTTTTATCGACGTCAACAACGGCATGAATCGCTCCGGCTATCCGGTGAATGTTGATTTGTTCTCTTTGTATGAAAAAATAGCGCAACTCACCTACCTAAATCTCCAAGGTCTGCATGTGTACGACGGCCATATCCGCGACGCCGATTTTGCCGAAAGAAAGCGGCACAGCGACGCGGATTTCGCTCCGGTCGAGGCCCTGCGGGAACGGTTGATCGAAGATGGCTTCCCCGACCCCATGATCATTGCCGGAGGCACCCCGACCTTTAATGTCCACGCGCTGCGGGAGGGAGTCTTTTGCAGTCCGGGTACCTGCCCACTCTGGGATTGGGGCTACGGCGACCGCTTTCTCGACCAGCCCTTCCAGCACGCGGCCCTTGTGGCCACTCGGGTGATTTCCAAACCTTCAGCAGGAATTGTTACCGTGGATTTAGGCCACAAAGCCGTGGCCGCCGAAAACCCTATCGACCACCGTTTTAGGTTTTTAAATTTGCAAGATTACGAGTTGCTGAGCCAGAGTGAGGAACACGGCGTCATTAAAGTGAAAGACTGGGACGCCGTCCAACTCGGCGATTTGCTTTACGCCATCCCTTACCACGTTTGCCCCACGGTGGCCCTGCACGAAATGGCGGCGGTGGTGGAGAACGGCCTAGTAACGGAGGAATGGGAAGTACGGGCGCGGCGGCGGCGAATTACGATTTGACAGATACAAACTACTCCCGCCGTAGTAACGCCTCCAGGGCGTCCAAGTGTTCGGCAAAAGCTTTCCGCCCTTTCGTTGTAGCTGAATAGGTCGTTAGCGGCTTGCGCCCGACAAACTGCTTTTTGACCTCCAAAAAGCCCAATTCTTCCATCGCCCGCAGGTGCGAGGCCAGGTTGCCGTCAGTGAGTTGCAGCAGTTCTTTCAATTCGTTGAAACTCACCGCTTCGTTCACCACCAGCACCGACATCATTCCTAGCCGTGCCTTGCTCTCAAAAACCTTATTGAATTTTTCTAACCAGACCATTTTTTAGTGGACAATCGACAGCGGACAATTGACAGTTAAATGTTTTGTTTCAAAGCATTTTCTTCATCATGTCGAAAGTGCATCAACGCCCCGTAAAAGATGTGCAGAAAGCCGAAGCCGATGATCCAGCAGAGGAAAAGGTAAGCGTAGCTGTTGACGAACATGGCCGTGCAGCCAAGGGCTATTTCGGTAATACCCAGGTACGTAACTTCTTTCCAGGTATGCTTGCCGGCGTTGACCAGGGCCAGGCCGTAAAAAATAAGCGTAGCCGGGAAAACCAACATGGCCGGGCCTTTGAACAAAATCGCCAGGCAGAAAATCCCGCCCGCCAGCAGCGGCGCCGCCATGCTGTACAACAGTCGCCGCGAGGCCGAGTTCCAGACGCTCGATCCCCGGCGGTAAGCTTTGCGGGCAGCCAGGACGATGACTACCGTCAGCGAAAACACCAGCACCGAGAGGCTGTCCAAAAACAAAAACAAAACCATTTCCTGCCGATGGCTGGCATGTAAGTTCCAGTAGGCCGTGCCGTTTTGGGGCGTCGATTAGAAGACCGCTCCATTAGGGCCTTTATCTCTTGGAGGGTTTGGAGGGAGTCTGATGCTTCCATTTTTTAATTTTGAATGAGAGGATAAAAAATAAATATTCTCTCATTCACTAATTGATTCAAAACGTCGCAGTTCATAATAGGCGTAAAACGCCAGGTAAACCAAAAGCAAAGTAAAGGTAAACACGACGGTGAGTTGCCGAGCAAGGGAAGTGTGGGCGCTCTCCCAGATTCCCCAACCGAGGGCCATCGGGTTGGTCAGGATGTCCCAACTGTTCCAGCGGCCGTAGCGGCCCAGATAAATGCCGAAGGCCACCAGGCCCGAAGAAGCCAGTACCCCGAGCCACCCTAGCACCGAGCCGTGCCTTCCGGCCACGACTTTGTGAATAATGTACCAGGAATAGGTACCCGCCAACAAGCCCGTGAAGGCGAAGCTGAACAGCATCAACGAGTCGTACCAGATGGTTTGCGGCGAAGCGTTTTGAATGTGCATCAGGTCGGTAATCATGTAGTAGGCATTGGGGACGAGCAATAACCAAAGCGCCAGTCCGGCCAGGCGGGGTAGCAGTGGCAGGTGGTCGATGCGGTCGAGTTCGAACAGGGCTTTGGCAACCAGCAGCGGCAGCAACGAAAGGAACAGGTTCCAAATCATAAAAGAGTAGCCCAGGTTTTGTGTGGCCAGAACGCGGAATATCCACAAGCTGGTACTCAAGCCGGAGACGATGCCCAGCAGCAATAATTTAGGGTTCCGGCAAAGGTAGCGGAGTAGGAATGGTACGGTGATTTCCATAGTTTGATTGATTAAAAGTACTTTGTTTGGCAAAGTAAAGGTGAGAATTTGGAAAATGCAAGAGCGGTCGCACGATAAGCGGCATTTTTTCGCGATGCGACTCAACAAAATAAGTTGGGGCAGCCAGTAAGTCACTAGCTGCCCCAATCCTACGAAAAAAATCGAATTGCTTATTTAGCTCCCACCATTTCCTCCGGCTTCACCCATTCGTCGAACTCCTCGGGCGTGAGGTAGCCCAAATTCACGGCGGTTTCTTTCAAGGTACTGCCCTTTTTATGGGCGGTCTGCGCTATTTCGGCGGCTTTGTAGTAGCCAATTTTGGGGTTCAAGGCCGTGACCAGCATCAGCGAATTGTTGACGTGCTTCTGGATATTTTCGCGAATGGGTTCTATACCCACGGCGCAATTGTCGTTAAATGACACGCACACATCGCCAATCAGCCGGGCCGAGTGCAGGAAGTTATAGGCCATCATAGGCTTGAAGACGTTCAACTCAAAGTGACCGTTGGCCCCGCCGACGCTGATCGCTACGTCGTTGCCCAGTACTTGGGCGGCAACCATCGTCATGGCCTCGCATTGGGTGGGATTGACTTTTCCAGGCATGATAGAACTGCCGGGTTCGTTGTCGGGAATGCTGATTTCGCCGATGCCCGCGCGGGGGCCGGACGACAGCATCCTGATGTCGTTGCCGATTTTCATCAGGCTCACGGCCACGGTTTTTAACGCGCCATGGGTTTCCACGATGGCGTCGTGGGCGGCCAGGGCTTCGAATTTATTCTCGGCGGTCACGAAGGGCAGTCCCGTCAGGTCGGCGATGTGTTCGGCCACGTTTTCGGAATAGCCCTCGGGGGTGTTGATGCCCGTGCCAACGGCGGTACCGCCCAACGCCAGTTCCGAAAGGTGCGCCAGTGTGTGGTCGATGGCTTTGAGCCCATGGGTGAGTTGCGAAGCGTAGCCCGAAAATTCCTGCCCGAGCGTCAGCGGGGTGGCGTCCATAAAGTGGGTACGGCCGATTTTAACCACGTCCTTGAATGCCTCAGACTTGGCCTTTAAAGTGTCACGAAGTTTGGTGATGCCGGGAATTGTCAACTCGACCAGAATCTTGTAAGCCGCGATATGCATGGCCGTCGGAAAGGTGTCGTTGGACGACTGCGACTTGTTGACGTCGTCGTTGGGATGCAGGAATTTCTGTTGGTCAGCCAATTCACCGCCATTTAGCACATGACCCCGGTAGGCGATGACTTCGTTGGTATTCATGTTCGACTGCGTGCCGGAGCCCGTCTGCCACACCACGAGCGGAAACTGGTCGTCGAGTTTTCCATCCAGGATTTCGTCGCAGACTTTTCCGATCAAGTCGGCTTTTTCTTTATCCATAACCCCTGCTTCGGCGTTAGTGATCGCGGCGGCTTTTTTGAGGTAGGCGAAGGCTTTGATGATTTCCTTCGGCATCTTGTTGATGTCCTGCGCGATGGGGAAATTCTGGATCGAGCGTTGCGTTTGGGCGCCCCAATACACCTCGGCGGGTACCTGCACCTCGCCCATGGTGTCTTTTTCTATGCGGTATTTCAATTTTGAATGAGTGAATGAGTGAATAAATTGTCTCAGCGTAAAATTAGGGCAGAGCGGGGAGTTTTGGTATTGTTTATGGAGAAAGTTTGAGGGAAGGGGCTTGATTTGGGCATTTGGCAACCCTTTATCCAATTCTATCGTACCTTTCCTTAAAACCACCTTCTATGCGCCTTTTCCTTTTTGCATTTATTCTAATGTTACCTCAACACTCTCTTTCTTCGAGCTATCAAGCGGATTCTACCAAAAAAGCCGACACAACCAAGTTTCTTGCCGATACCAAGTTCATCGTATTGCCCGTAGCTTTCCGGCTGCCCGAGACGGGTTGGGGCGGGGGCGTGGTGGGTACTACGACCTTCTCTTTTTCCAAAGATACGATCCGAACTAAGCCTTCCCAGATTTCTTTTGGGGCCACGTACACCCAAAAAAAGCAAATCCTGTTCTTTGTCCCTTTCAATATTTTCTACGACAACAACCGCTATTATTTTAATGGCGATAATGGCTGGTTCAAATACAATTTCAATTATTACGGGATAGGTGAGAACCGCGTTCCGGAGGAAATATTCGATGTTACCTTCCCGCGCATTCGCCTACTGGCTGCTAAGTTGATTGCCCCCCAAACCTACCTGGGACTACGCTACCAGTACGAAAGCTACAACGTTACGGGTACCGCCGAAGGAGGCGAACTTGCTACTGGAAGTATCGCGGGCAGCGATTTCAGCCGCACGTCCAGCCTAGGGCCTTCGGTTTTGCGCGACAGCCGTGATCAGGTCTTTTATCCTAGAAAGGGAATGTTTGGCGAATTGTACATCCTGCCGACTTCCAAAATCTTTGGAGCCGACCGGAATTTTACCAGAATTTACCTCGATGTGGCCAACTACTTTTCGCTGCACGATAGGGTAGTTCTGGCTACGAACTATACCGCCAGCGCGATTTTTGGTAAAAACATACCGTTTAGTCAACTTTCATTCCTGGGCGGGCCCAAGAAAATGCGGGGAATTTACGAAGGGTTTTTTCGCGATAAGAACGCGCTGCTTGGCCAGGCCGAGCTGCGTTGGGAGATATGGAAATTCATCGGAATGACGGGGTTTGGCTCGCTGGGATTTCTAGGAAATGAGAACGACGGCATCCGCTTTGCCAAACCCAAATATACTTACGGCGCGGGGCTCCGCATCACGGCCCAAAAGCAGAATCACCTCAACATAAGAGTGGATTATGGTCTTTCGCCCTACGGCAAGGGAAACTTGTATCTGACAATTGGGGAGGCTTTTTGAGGCTACACAGACAGCATTAATAATTTTCTAGGTGAACCGCCCGAGCGCCGTTGCTCCGTCGAATCCGAGACGGAAGCCGCCGGAATTTCGGAGGGTGCCCCAGTGGCGTGGGTAACCGTCCTGCGCCCCAACAGCCTCATAATTAAACGGGAAGACTAGTGCCCGATAAATATTTAGTTTCAGTTAAGTGCCAAAAGGAGTAATTTACCAGCATGAA
>JBBSKK010000208.1:0-6103 GCA_038256395.1 Cytophagales bacterium
AAAAACAAGAACTTCCGCCACCAGTACACCGAAAACTGGCTGACGATCAACCCCGACAGCGTGCTGGTGGGCCGCGCGGTCACGGCCACGTTTATGCCGGGCCGCCCCGACGTGCAGCGCGTGTACGACGAAAAAGGCCACAACCAGGACGGGCGCATCAAGTCGCAAAATGCCTGGCCCATCGACTTGCTGGTGAAGCGCGACGTGTACGTCGTGGATCAGCACGGGGCGCACATCGACGGGCCGACCATCGGCGACAACCTCGGCAACTCGATTTACGCCAAGACGGGCAACGGCATCGTGTACGACGGGGCCGTCCGCGACATTGCAGGCCTGAAAGAAATTGGCTCGTTCACCTCATTCTTTCGTACTTACCATCCCTCCCACCACCTCAATAACCCCGACGGTGATCTGAACACGACCCTGACGGGCATCAACCAACCCACCCGCATTGGCGACACGATGGTACTACCCGGCGACGTAGTGCTGGGCCGAGACGGTGGCGTCATTTTTATCCCACCGCACTTGGTGGAGCAGGTCGTGAAGACCTCCGAAATCGTGAGGCTGCGCGATATGTTCGGTCACCTGCGCCTCCGCGAGCAAAAGTACACGCCCGGCCAAATCGATAACCGCTGGACTGACGATATCGAGAAAGATTTTTCCAAATGGCTCAACGACCACATGGGTGAGCTGCCCGTTCCCAAGGAGCAAGTCGCGGAGTTTTTGAAGGGGAGGACTTGGTAAAAACTAATTTTCCTGCTCTTACTTTGTACTTTGAACTAGGCTACTGGCAAGAAAAAGCCCCCAAAATTCGATTTTGGGGGCTTTTTAAAATTTCTTGTCGCAGGCTTAGTCGCAGGCTTAGCGGCTAAATCCCACCCCCGCGAATTAGGCGCAGAACGACGGCAATCACCGCGATGACCAGCAGAATGTGGATGATGTTGCCCAGCCCGAAGCTGTTGAAGCCGAAGAAGCCGAGCAGCCAGATGATAATGAGGATGACGGCGACCGTGTACAGGATGTTACCCATGATTTGAGGATTGGTTAGAGTGAACGAATAGTGTTGCTTACTTCCCTTAAAAACCTAGGGCCACACAGATTCTACCCAAAATATTTATTCAATTTGCCTTCATTTCTCCCCAAGTTGTGTTAAAACCTGGGAAACAACGCCCCAATCGCTCCTCCAATACGCATTTTGAGCAAAATATTTTTATAGAAAATTAGAATTTTCATTTGTACTCCCACTTCAAAACAAAGAAGTTCCTCTACTATGGTGCCGCCATTGCAAGGCTGAAAAATAGAGCAGTCAAAAATCCAGATTACAGTTCAGCCATTCGTCGTCGAAGCGGGTACCGTACTTGCGGTAGAAACCCACGGCGGAGGTATTCCAGTCCAGCACCTGCCACATCATGCCCGTGCAGTCGGTTTCTTTGGCGGTCTTGATCACGGCATCGAACAAGGTTTTGCCCAAGCCGTTCCCGCGAATGGACTCCGTAATCACAATGTCCTCCAGGTACAGCCGTTTGCCCTTCCAGGTCGAGTAACGGTAGTAGTACAGAGCCAGGCCCACGGTCACGCCGTCGGACTCGGCCACGTGGAAGTCGTACAGCTTGTCGTCGTAGTCGCGCTCCATGCGCTCAATGGTATTGGAAATCTGATCGAGCGCTTTTTCGAACACAGCCAGTTCCTTGACCAGTTCAAAAATAGCGGGGATGTCGGCGCGGGTGCCGGGGCGGGTGGTTATTGTCATTTTTTTAAGGGGGCTAAGTTCAGAAGGTACAAAGGCACAAAGGCACAAAGGAACAAAGGGAAGTGACTCGTCATAAACGACGTTCCCCAACTGAACAACTCAACAAATAACCATCAATTACACGATTCAACAATTACACAATTACACAATTACACAATTAAACATACTGCACATAATTCCGCCACCGTTCCAGCACCTCGGAGAAGTCTTCGGGGAGGTCGGTGTCGAAGAGCATGAGCTCTTTGGCCTTGGGGTGGATGATTCCTAGAGACTTGGCGTGCAGGGCCTGGCGCGGCATGATCTTGAAACAATTTTCGACGAACGCCTTGTAGCTGCCGCTGGCTGCGCCGCGCCGGATGCGGTCGCCGCCGTAGGTGCTGTCGCCAAAAATGGGGTAGCCAAGGTGCTTCATGTGGGCGCGGATTTGGTGGGTGCGGCCCGTTTCGAGGTTGCACTTGACGAGCGACACATAGCGCAGATTTTCCAGCACTTCGTAATGCGTCACGGCCCACTTGCCCTGGCTGCCGTCGGGATAGACTTCCATCATGCGGCGGTCCTTGGTGCTGCGGCCAATGTGGCCTTCGATGGTGCCTTTCGCTTCTTTTGGTTCACCCCATACCAGGGCGTAGTAGGTGCGCTCGATACTGTGGTCAGCAAACTGCTTGGCCAAATGCGTCATGCCGTACTCGCTGCGAGCGATCACCAGCAGGCCCGATGTATCCTTGTCGATGCGGTGCACCAGTCCGGGACGGATGTCGCCGTTGCGGCCCGTAGGCAGGTTCTCGAAATGATGCACCAGCGCATTGACCAGCGTTCCCGACCAGTTGCCGAAGGCCGGATGCACCACCATCCCGGCGGGCTTGTTGACGAGTGTGATTTCCTCGTCCTCGTAAACGATGTCCAGCGGTATGTCCTCGCCCACGATTTCGGTGCTGCGCGGTGGCTGCGGCAGGGCCAGCACGATCACGTCGGCGGGTTTTACCTTGTAGCTAGCCTTGGAAGGGGCATCGTTCACTTTGACGGCCTCCGCTTCGATCCCATTCTGTATCTTCGTGCGCGTGGCGTTCGGCACGTGCAGACTCAGGTACTTGTCAAGCCGCATGGGGCTTTGCCCGGCATCGACCTCAATGCGGTAGTGTTCGTAAAGTTCTTCGTCCTCTTCTTGTGCTTCCTCTGTCAATTTTGAATGATAGAATGAGAGACGGGGCCGTCCCTACGGTGATAGAATAAGCTGCCGCCGGAGTGGCCTTCACCCCTGTCATTCTGAGCGGAGTCGAAGAATGCCCCTTTGTGTCGGGACGCCGAATCGCTTCTTAAAAAACCAAAAATACCAAAAAATACCCGGACTTGCTTATTCCTAACTTACCCACGCCTTTGCAATCTTTGGTCGATGCATCTACTGAACGGGCGGGCCTTCGGCTTTTCATCAAGCGCGACGACCTTATTCACCCCACGGTTTCGGGCAACAAGTGGCGGAAGTTGAAATACGTTTTGCAAGATGCGCAGGAACAGGGTTTTGAAACCTTGCTGACTTTTGGCGGTGCCTGGTCCAATCATTTATACGCCACCGCAGCCGCCGGAAAAGCGTTGGATTTGAAAACGATCGGTATCGTGCGCGGCGAGGAGTACCGGGAGAAGCTGACTGCTACTTTGCAGTTTTGCGCGGCGCAGGGCATGGAGCTTCATTTTGTTTCAAGAGAAAATTACCGACAGAAAGACAAACTCGATTTTCTTGAAAACTTGAAAGAAAAATTCAACTACCCTTACCTCATTCCCGAAGGCGGCAGCACGCCGCTGGCCCTGCCAGGCGTCGGCGAACTGGTCGAAGAAACCGAAACTCAGCTAGGTCAAAAGCCCAACTACTTCGCCCTGGCCGCCGGGACGGGCGGAACCGCCGCCGGAATCTTAGCGACATCCGTGCCCACCTTAGCGTTCTCCGCGTTAAAAAACGGCGGATTCCTGAGAAACGAAATCCTGGAATTAGCCAACGTAAAGGACGCAGACCAAAACCTCCAACTCTTCACCGACTACCACTTCGGTGGCTACGCCAAACACAAGCCCGAACTCCTAACCTTCATGCAAGATTTTGAACAAAACCACAAAATCCCGCTCGAACACGTGTACACGGGAAAAATGCTCTACGGCCTTTATGACCTAATAAAAAAAGGCTTTTTCAAAAAAGAAACTACCATAGTAGCCATCCACACCGGAGGCCTCCAAGGCCGTATTGGAATGATGAATGATGAGTGATGAATGAAAAACAGCCCCGCCAGAAAGTTTCCGACGGGGCTGCCTATGAATAAATTCATCACTCATCACTATCCCACGCTTCCCTCCAAACTAATCGCCAGCAGTTTCTGCGCTTCCACGGCAAATTCCATCGGCAATTGATTAAGTACTTCCTTGGCGTAGCCATTCACAATCAAAGCCACGGCTTGCTCGGTGCCGATGCCGCGCTGATTGCAGTAGAAAAGAATGTCCTCGCCGATTTTCGACGTAGTGGCTTCGTGTTCCACCGTGGCGGTGGGGTTGCTGACCTCGATGTAGGGGAAAGTGTGCGCCCCGCAGCGGTCGCCGAGCAGCAGCGAGTCGCACTGCGAGAAATTGCGGGCGTTGTCGGCGCGTTTCATCACGTCCACCAGGCCGCGGTAAGAGTTTTGGCTCTTGCCGGCCGAGATACCCTTCGACACGATGCGGCTCTTGGTGTTCTTGCCGATGTGGATCATCTTGGTACCCGTGTCGGCTTGTTGGTAGTTATTCGTCACCGCTACGGAATAAAATTCACCGATGGAGTTGTCGCCCTTCAGAATAACCGAAGGGTACTTCCAGGTAATGGCTGAACCCGTCTCGACCTGCGTCCAGGAGATTTTGGAATTGGCCCCGTCACACAAGCCGCGCTTGGTCACGAAGTTATAAATCCCGCCCTTGCCGTTCTTGTCGCCGGGGTACCAATTCTGGACGGTGGAGTACTTGACCTCCGCGCCTTCGTGGGTGAAAATCTCGACCACGGCGGCATGGAGTTGGTTCTCATCGCGCATGGGGGCGGTGCAGCCTTCGAGGTAGCTTACGTAGCTGCCTTCGTCGGCGATGATGAGCGTCCGCTCAAACTGCCCCGTGCCGGCGGCGTTGATGCGGAAGTAGGTCGAAAGCTCCATCGGGCAACGAACGCCCTTGGGAATGTACACGAACGAGCCGTCGGAGAAAACCGCCGAGTTCAAGCCCGCGTAATAATTATCCTTAGGCGGCACCACCGAGCCGAGGTACTTCTTCACCAGGTCGGGATGCTCTTTGATGGCTTCCGTAATAGAGCAAAAGATGATGCCTTTTTCCCGCAAAGAATCCTTGAACGTCGTAAAAACCGACTCGGAGTCCATCACGGCATCCACGGCTACGTTGGAAAGGCGCTTTTGCTCGTTCAGCGAGATACCCAGCCGCTCGAAGGTATCGCGCAGTTGGGGATCAATTTCGTCAAGACTATTGAGTTGCTTCTTTTGCTTGGGTGCCGAGTAGTACTTGATCGACTGCAAATCAATGGGCGGGTAATGCACGTTGGCCCAGGTCGGCTCCTTGGTTTTCAGCCACGCGCGGTACGCTTTCAGCCGCCACTCCAACATCCATTCCGGCTCGTTTTTCTTAGCCGAAATAAAGCGGACGATGTCCTCGTCCAGGCCGGGAGGGGCCTCGTCGGCCTCGATGTCCGTTACAAATCCGTACTTATATTCAGTGCTGGTGATCTCTTCCAGCAATTCTGCTTCCTTGCTCATGTTGCTTTATCAGTTACCTTTTTGGGGATACGGTCAGATAACAACCGATCGCTCCGTTCAGTTTGGCATTCTCACAAAAATATAGAAAAATTCTAAATAAGGAGCTACGCGGGCCAAGCCCACCATTACTTTCGGTGCCAAAGTAACCCAGCGCTTTTGCCCTCCGTACCAAAGGAAAGGCTGGCTTAACTGAATTGGCATGATTTTGTTTCAATATGATTTTGTTTCAATTTGACTGTCCAGCCCATTTAATATTCTCCTTTTTTCATCCATTTATTTTATTTTTCAAAAGCTTCTAAGCCATTGCATTATGAAAACAATCATTAAAACCGCTACCGCTCTCATGCTTCCCGCGCTCATCTTGCTCACGGGCTGCGCGAAGGATAAGGATCAGGAAATCGACCTGATGAAAACCTTCAAGGTGGAGATCGAAAATGTTTCGAAACCCAACTTACTGACTACCGTGCGCGCTAACGGTACCGTGCCGCTATCGCCCCCGGCCTATGCCGTTTACAGCTCCGGCAACCCGATGTTCATGCTGGATCAGCCCGCCAACCTGGGTACCGAGCGGATCGCCGAGGATGGCTTC
>JBBSKK010000209.1:0-6089 GCA_038256395.1 Cytophagales bacterium
ATCGGAGTGCAAACTCCCCGATTTATCTTTATATGATTCGTCAGTAGCTAGCGAAAACTTAGCTACTTGCACATGTTCTTACAATGTTTGTAACTCGGATTCTTTGCCCAGGTTGCAAACCCTCAATTCTTCGTAGGGTGTCGTGGTGCGTTAGTCTTCCGAAGGAAGACTGCGTACCAATGATAGCCGTCCGTCTGCGGCGGACTCGCCACCAATGTTTACACTAAAGCCCTAAGTGTAATCCTAAGTAATCCTACTTTCAACGGTAGCTGATAACCAGGCAAAAACACAACCCGTAAATTCTTAAAACACAAATAAATCCCTCCTGCTTCTGACTGAGAACACATTGATAGGACAAGGGAAGATCTTCAAGCTGCCTTTGAATCAGACTTTCTAGTATGGTAAGCACTTATGCTACCAGCTAACCCCGATTTGTAATCGGGCGTTGCATCAACTTGCGTTTGCAACGCGATCTGCGAAAAAGAAAAACCAGTACTCAGACCCGTGCCAGCTCTTTCCTGCATTTCTCATACAAAAACTCAGGAGCAAAATCAGCCCCATTCTCCCACTCTAACGTCCAAGACCTAAGTTTGAAGCTTTTGAAGAACTCCTCATCATTGAGCGGTTCAAATATAGGTCTGTCCAAGTAAGGTTTAAAGTCTACTACCCCACTCGATCCATCGTTAAAAGAAAGCTCAATTTCGTATCCTTTCACGTATTCAGCTTTCGTTATCCATATATTTTCCATTGCAAATCGAGTGATACCCATCTATGCTAGATACTTCTTGTCAACTATCTAGCCGAGTCAGTAAGAAGACTCTGGCGTCAAAACGCTTCTCTTTCGCCTGGCCGTATCCAAATCGTAACCTTGCTGAGCGTTCAACCAGTAGGTAGCCGAAACGTTGAGTGTGTCTTCCAGCAGAATAGCTAGTTCGGCATTAACGCTACGTTTTCCTTTAATAATTTCGTTGAGTTGCGATTTTTGCATTCCAATCTGTGCGGCAAAATCTTTCTGCGTAATATTTCTGGCTTCCAGCTCATCAGCCAGAATTTCACCTGGATGAGTTGGCGTTTCGGGAAGAAGATTTTGTATGTCAATCATCGTAGTTATCGGTTGTTTTGTGATTTGCCAACAAATTCAGGAATAGTGATTGCTGATTTCTTCAAGCAATAAAACCACAATCGGACTATCGCTTTCAGCGGACAACATGGTGGATTCCTCGAATATGAGTCGGTACTTTCCATCGATACGAACAGAACTCAGGCCCGCAAGTTTACCCACCAGTTTTTCGTAATTGAGGCTATGCAGTTGGTATAGGTCCTCGATTCGGGAAGCGTATTTGAGTTTGTTTATCGTCTTGATGTATTTGTCAACCAGCTTTTTATTGGATTTGAAGCGTTTATCGGTCGTTGATTTCCCTTCGTACAGATCAGCTAACAGCTTGTCTTTGAATTTGATGTCCATGCTGTTAACGATAAGAACAGAATATGAATTCACAAATATGTGAATTTCTTTCGAGAATACCTGTGAATCCGGTGATGTCCATCGGGACGAGCCATTTAGTAAAAAATGCCCTCGCTATTAAACGAAGGCATTTCCTTTTTCACAAAAATTTAAACTCCACTCCGCCCCACACGCCTCACACCCATCGGGATCATCGAGCGAACACTGCATATCCGACTTATTATCCCTTGCAGGAGCGGACTTGGCGGCTTCGGTGTGTTCTTGGGCGTATTGCGTGTAGTCGAGTTCCTTCTCGGCGACGGCCAGGGCGGGCTCGATTTGCGGCTCGGCCTGCTTCTGCACCGTGAACTGCACAGGATCGGCGGCGGCGCGGGTGCGCAGGTAGTACATACCCGTTTTCAGGCCCTTTTTCCAGGCGTAGAAGTGCATCGACGTCAGCTTAGCGAAGTTGGGCTCCTCCATGAATATGTTAAGCGACTGCGACTGGCAGATGTACGCGCCGCGGTCGGCGGACATATCGAGCAGCGTGCGCTGCTTGATTTCCCAGGAGGTTTTGTACAAATCCTTGATGTTCTGCGGGATGCCGGGAATCGGCTGAATGGAGCCGTTGGCCTGCACGAGTTTGTTCTTCATGTCCTCGTTCCACAGGTTCAGCTTCACGAGGTCTTTGAGCAGGTACTTGTTCACAACCACGAACTCACCGGAAAGTACCCGGCGCACGTAGATATTGGAGGTAAACGGCTCGAAACACTCGTTGTTACCCAGAATTTGGCTGGTCGAAGCGGTGGGCATCGGGGCTAGCAGCAGTGAGTTACGAACGCCGTACTTCACCACGGCCTTGCGGAGTTTCTCCCAGTCCCAGCGGTTGCTGTCGGGCGTTATGTTCCACATATCGAACTGGAAAATTCCCTGTGAAATGGGGCTGCCCGCCCAGGTTTCGTAGGGCTTCTCTTCCTTCGCTAGTTCCATTGACGCCTCCATCGCGCCGAAATAAATCGTCTCGAACACGTCGCGGTTCAAACGTCGCGCCTCGTCGGACTCGAAGGGCATCCGCAGCAGGCAGAGCGCGTCGGCCAGGCCCTGAATGCCGATGCCGATGGGGCGGTGGCGCTTGTTGCTTTTCTCGGCCTCGGGCACGGGGTAGTAGTTGCGGTCGATGATCTTGTTCAGGTTGCGCGTGACTACCTTCGTGATTTCGTACAGCTTCTGATGATCGAAGCGGGAGAATCCGTCCGCGCCTTCCTCCACAAATTTGGTGAGGGCGATGGACGCCAGGTTACAGACCGCCACCTCGTCGGGCGCGGTGTACTCCATAATCTCGGTACACAGGTTCGAGGACTTGATCGTACCCAGATTTTTCTGGTTAGACTTGGCGTTCGCGTGGTCTTTGTACAACATATAAGGCGTACCCGTCTCGATCTGCGATTCCAGAATGGCGAACCACAGATCCTGCGCCTTAATGGTCTTGCGGGCCTTGCCCTCGCGCTCGTACTGCTCGTACAGGTTCTCGAACTCCTCGCTGTGCGTGTCGGCCAGGCCGGGGCACTCGTGCGGGCAGAACAGCGACCAGGTGTCGTTTTCCTCGACGCGCTTCATGAACAGGTTGGGAATCCACATGGCGTAGAACAGGTCGCGGGCGCGCTGCTCTTCCTTGCCGTGGTTCTTTTTGAGGTCCAGGAAATCGAAAATATCGGCGTGCCAGGGTTCCATATAAATGGCGAACGAACCCTTGCGCTTGCCGCCGCCCTGATCCACGTAGCGGGCCGTGTCGTTGAACACGCGCAGCATCGGCACGATGCCGTTGGAGGTACCGTTGGTTCCTTTAATGTAAGTACCCGTGGCCCGCACGTCGTGAATGCTGAGACCGATGCCCCCGGCGGACTGCGAAATGAGGGCGCACTGCTTCAAGGTATCGTAAATGCCGTCGATGCTGTCTTCCTTCATCGTCAGCAGGAAGCAGGACGACATCTGCGGCTTGGGTGTACCGGCGTTGAAAAGCGTGGGCGTGGCGTGGGTAAACCACTTTTCCGACAGCAGCGTGTAGGTTTCGACCGCCTTCTGCACGTCGTCGTGGTGAATGCCGATGGCCACGCGCATGAGCATGTGCTGCGGCCGCTCGGCGATTTTGCCATCCACTTTTAGCAAATACGACTTTTCGAGGGTCTTGTAGCCGAAGTAGTCGTAGTTGTAGTCGCGGTCGTAAATGATCGTCGAATCGAGCAGGGCGGCGTTTTTGCGGATGACCTCATAGACTTCCTTCGCAATCATGGAAGCGTTGTCGCCCGTTTTGGGATCCACGTAAGTGTAGAGCCGCTTCATGGTGGCCGAAAACGACTTCAGCGTGTTCTTGTGCAGGTTTGAAATGGCAACCCGCGCGGCCAGAATGGCGTAATCGGGATGTTTGGTGGTCATTGAGGCCGACGTTTCCGCCGCCAGATTGTCGAGTTCGGCGGTGGTGACGCCATCGTAGATACCGGAAACGACCTTTTTCGCCACTTCGATGGGCTGAATGTAGGCGGAGTCGAGTCCGTAGCTGAGTTTTTCGATCCGGGCGGTGATTTTGTCAAACTTGACGGACTCCCGGCGACCGTCGCGCTTGATTACGTACATGGGCATGATGTGTTTGTTTTATGGGTGTTGATTTGGTTTTTGGTACTTTTTATGGATTGCGTCTGAGGTGATCGCGGGAGAAGGGGAGTAAAAATTTCCTGAAATAACGATTTTAAGGCCGGAAAAACAACCGATTTTCGTGAGCCAACTTTGGAATAAAGAAAAAATCTAATCGCCTTCCAATGTTACGCTATTGTTAAGAATCTTATTCCAAGAACGTTATCTAAAAGTGTCAGGAACGATGATTATCTGAATAATACCACAAATATATTTTGTGGATAACTTCTGATAGAAAACTAACAGTCAATTAGTTACAGCAAACAAAAAATTGGTGCGCCGAATTTTGCGACAAGAGCGAAACAAACAGGCCTACTCGCGGTCACGGAGCAGATAGTACCGTCGAAAAAGGAAAAAAGCAGCCCGACACGGGCCACTCCCCGCCCGCTTGCACTTCTCGTGGCTGATAAAGGTGCTGCTTCCCACCAACAACAACCCACTCCGCGTTTGGTTTTAGGACAAAAACCGAGCCAGCGGTTCTCCGACAAAAAATTACGGGGTCGAGTTGGGAGATTCCAGATTAAGTCCCTATTTTTGCAGTCCGTTTTCAAATATGGAGCGTCACCTGCTTGGCGGCAAATGATTTAGCGGAAGCTACTTCCTCTAAGAAATCCAGAATCCAGCGTCCAGAATCCAATATCAAATAATACATATACAATGAAAAAAGACACGCATCCCGATTACCGCGAAGTAATCTTTTGGGACCTTTCCAGCGATTTCAAATTCGTCACCCGCTCGACCATCCAAACCGAGGATACCCTCGAATGGGAAGACGGTAAGACCTATCCCGTCTATAAAGTGGAAGTTTCGTCGCAGTCGCACCCTTTCTACACGGGCAAGAACGTGCTGGTGGACACCGCTGGTCGCGTGGATAAATTCCGGAAGCGTTACGGCAACAAGGAGCAAGCGTAAGGCTACTCGACTTTCTGTAATAAAAATTAGGGCAGTTTCTTTGTGCGCAAAGGGGCTGCCTTGTTTTTTGGGTGCTTCGCAGAAAAAAGCGAAATTTGGGCGGAACAAACGTTTTCCTATGCCTTCCGTCATCTTATTCGACGCGCCCGAGATTCGGCCGCAGTTATTGCCCCTCACCTTTACCCGCCCGGTGGCGGGTATTCGCTGTGGTATCCTGACGCTGGCCGAAAAGTGGGGGCGCTGGCTGGATACCGAGCCTTCCTACGCCACCGAAAGGTACCTCGGCGGGCTTTTCCCTTTCACGCTCTCGGACGACCATCTGTATATAGACGGCTCGCTCTGTCCCAATCGGCGGCTGGTCGAGGTGATTGGCGAGCTTCCGGCGGAGAGTGTTCTTCGCAGTGCGAAAGACCGCAGCGTTCTGGCGGTCAGGACAGCCTCGGCGACCTGGGCGGACGAATACGAAACGGCAGGCTTGAAGGAGTATATTTTTCCCGGCGAGTACGTAGCTATCCGCAACCTCTGGGATATTTTTGTCGAGAACGGGGCGCAAATAATTGCTGACTACGAATTCCTCACCGCCAATCGTACCACCCAGCCGCTAAACGACCCGCACACGCGCTGCTACGCGCCCGAGAATATTTTTGTCGAAGAAGGCGTCACAATCCGCGCGGCGATTCTGAACGCGGAGGGTGGGCCGATTTATTTGGGCCGCAACGCGACGGTCAGTGAAGGCGCGATTATTCAGGGGCCGTTTGCGCTGGGCGAAGGTGCGGTCATCGGACAGGGCGCGAAGATTCGACCCAACACCTCCGTCGGCCCTTTCTGCAAAGTGGGCGGCGAGGTCAATAATTCGGTTTTCTTTGGCTACAGCAACAAAGGCCATGATGGCTACCTCGGCAATTCGGTCATCGGCGAATGGTGCAACCTGGGGGCCAATACCAACAACTCCAACTTGAAAAACGACTATACCAACGTCAAACTCTACAACCACGCCACCCAGATTCTGGAAGACAGTGGACAGACTTTCTGCGGCCTGTTCATG
>JBBSKK010000210.1:0-6037 GCA_038256395.1 Cytophagales bacterium
ATATTAGCAGCATCGCCGAGGGCACCGTTAGCTGCCACAAAGTCAACACCAGCGATAACGCCCGAATTTGAGCCACTACCGCTGGCGCTTAACACCTTCACGGGCACAACCGTAGCTCCGGCTGCCACACCTACCACCCCAATGCTGTTGTTCAAAGCGGCTACCGTGCCTGCTACGTGCGTGCCATGGCCGTTGCCATCCTCAGTACCCAGGTCTTTACCCGACGTAAAAGCAGAAAAACCCCGACTGGCATTCACGATCAGGTCGGGGTGAGCCGAATCTATTCCCGTATCAATAATCCAGGCCGTTTTGCCGGTGCCGTTACCAGCCCCTCCTACTTTCGTAATTCCCCAGGGAGTAGATTGGGCTGGCTGAGTGGGTGTGCCACCGCCTCCTCCGGGTTTTGAGGGTTTACCCGCTGCTCTTTGTTCTAAGGTGACTTCAAAATCTTCCTCGATATAGGAGATGGCATCGTCATCAGCCAACGCCCTCAGTTGAGCGGGGTTAAGTCTTGCCGAAAAACCTTGCAATGCCTTGGAATACACAAAGCCCAGGCTGGTTTCGTCGGCACCATGCTTTCTTAACAGACCAACGGCTTTTCCTTTCATTTGAGCCCCCAATCCACTCAGGGCAGCATCAGCTTTCAATACCACTACGTATTGGCCGGGAATAGGAACAACACCCTGACGTGCCGAGCGTAGGTTGCTGGGAACGGGAGTAGATTCCTGATTGGTGTAGGGCTCGCTACATCCAATGAGCAGGCCAACGAAGGTGGCCGCAAGTAAGATTTTTTTCACTTGCTTAAAAAAATAGGATTAAGAGTTTTGCGTATGCCTGTCATAATTCTCGAAAGTTAACTGTTTTTTTAGAGTTTCAAATTTTTACAGGAGTTTTTTTGTCCCCTATTGTTCGGAGCCTCAATAAAACGCCTTTTTCGCATACGCCGGGCAACAGAGTTAATGGTCTTTAAATCAAATACATACATATTCTGTTGTGGGAAGCCTCAACAAACGCATTTTACACATACGTGGAGTATCAGAGTTAATTGACTCTAAAATAAATAAATATAAACCCTATTGTGGGAAGTGTTCTTTGGTCACTCCGAACTAAATAAAAAAGGCCGCCTGTGCCGGCTATGCCACCATAAAAGTCCGGCTTTTTTATGGTTCAAGTAGAAAAACCCATTTTCATTCCTTTAAAAAGATCAACCATATCAATACATCCTATTCTACATGAAAATAATTACACGCGTTATTTTCGGGGCAGTGGCCATTGCGGGCTTTGGTACCCTCGGAGCATTCACAGGATCTTTTTTACCATTCACTGACCCAACCGATCCTCCCAAAATGGCGGTAGAGATCAGCGTCCCGGCTGGTTTTATGGCTACTATATTTGCCGAGGAACTGGAAGGCGCCCGGCATATGGCGGTATCCAGGGGCGGAGATGTGTATGTGCGACTTTCAAAACCAAAGGACGGAAAAGGTACCTACCGGCTCAAGGATACGAACGGCGATGGGGTGATGGATGAAAAAATGGGATTTGGTGACTTCAAAGGAACCGGGGCTTTTATTAAAAACGGTTATCTGTATACCTCTTCCAATAGCGGAATATTCCGTTATCAGTTGAATGAAAATGAAGAAGTTCTAAATCCTGATACGCCCGAAACTATTGTCACCGGACTAGTAGATACCGGCCGCGACAACGCTAAGTCTATTGCCCTGGACGACAAAGGGAATATTTACGTGAACGTAGGCTCACCCAATGATGCCTGCCGCGAGACGGGTACCGGAAAGGGAATAATGCCCTGTACCTTACTGGACACCGTGGGGGGAATCTGGCGTTTTCGCGCCGATGTCCAAAATCAGACTCGCAAAGACGGCATTCGCTACGCAACGGGCCTAAAAAATTCCGTGGGGCTTAATTGGAACAGCCAAACCAACAGCCTTTTTGTCCTGCAGCACGGACGTGGGCAGTTCCACGATTTTTATCCTCAGCTTTTTACGCCTCAGCAGAGTGCCATCCTTCCGGCAGAAACCATGTACGAAATTCACGAAGGTGATGATGCCGGTTGGCCCTATGTCTATTTTGACCCAATTCTGAAAAAGAAAATGGTAAACCCCGAGTACGGCGGCGACGGTAAGAAAACCGGTGGCAAAAAAGCCCTGAATCCGATTGCGGCTTTTCCCGCCCACTTTGCCCCTAATAGCTTGGTTTTTTATACCGGGAGTATGTTCCCGGCCCGCTACAAAAACGGAGCCTTCATTGCCTTTCACGGCCAGAATTCCGAAATGAAAAAGGGGTATTTCGTGGCCTTTATGCCTTTCAATAATGGCAAGCCGGCGGGCCCCTACGAAGTATTTGCGGATAATTTTGCGGGTATCGACCTGGCTAAACCAGACGGGCCTGTGCAGCACCGCCCCTGTGGGCTCGCGCAAGGGCCTGACGGTTCACTGTACGTATCCGATGACTTGAACGGCACTATTTACCGGATTGCCTTTCAAAAGAAATAAACTCTCGTTGTGGGAAGATTGAATCTTATCCATGTTGGCAAATTAATGTCGTTGATTTCATCCGAACCCAGCGTTGTGGATTTAATCTTTTCACCAAAGAGTTTTGCCAGTATGGGGGGTGGAGACACAGAGCAACTTGAAGCGGTCGAAAGCTTTGTTTCTACCAAGCCATTTACTAACTTCAAGCGTTAGTAACGCATCACGAAAGCATGATCACATCATTTAGATTCAAAGACACGGAAATATCTGGCGAGGAGAACGAGTGTCGAAGCTGTCAATGGAAATCCAGAAGGTTGGTCGGCGTAAGCTGAGAATGCTAAACAATTCTCAAAACATTACCGACCTGAGAATTCCTCCTTCCAACCGATTGGAGAAACTAGGCGGCAATCTGAAAGAGTTTGACAGCATCACGATAATCGATCACGGGAGAATCATCTTTCAATGGAATAGCGGCCCGGAATCCGAAGTAGAAATCAACGATTACCATTGACTGGAAAAGCACATGGACTAACTACCTAACCTACATCCGGGAGAAGTCTTACAGGCAGAATTTTTGATTCCTCTACAAATCACTGCCTACAGACTCGCCAAAGACATCGGCATTCCTCATACTCGTATCTCGGAAATCCTTAAAGCCAATCGGCGTATTACAGCGGATACAGCTTTGCGGTTGAGCGCTGACTTTCTGCATCAATAAGTATTTGGCAGCCACAAAACTATCCGTGGGTGGTCGAAACCTTTGGTCGAACGCATCACAACTTTTTTTCAAAAATCCAAAAAAGTTTTGGTCGACTTATTTTTTCCTGGTGACTAACCTACACCTTTTCCTTAGTTTTGTCAAAAACCAAAAACGGGAAAATGCAAGTCGAAACCATCGAGGATTTTTTTAAAAATTTACAAGATAATATTTGTCAGGCGCTCGAAACCGAAGACGGCCTGGCTAAATTTCAGGAAGACCTGTGGGAACATCATTCCGGCGGTGGCGGACGCACTCGGCTGGTTCAGAACGGCAACGTCATCGAAAAAGGCGGCGTTAATTTTTCCAGCGTACGGGGGGAGGTGCATCCACGCCTGCGGGCGCAGATGGAGCTTAGCCTGGATGAGGAGTATCATTTTACGGCTACGGGCGTCTCCATCGTGATGCATCCGAAGTCGCCTAAGGTGCCGATTATCCACATGAATGTCAGGTACTTCGAATTGAGCGACGGCAGCTGTTGGTTCGGTGGGGGCATCGACCTTACACCGCACTACGTAATTGAGGAGGACGCCCGGTTTTTTCACCAAACGTTGAAAAATGTCTGCGACCGCCATCATCCCGCCTTCTATCCCGACTTCAAAAAATGGGCGGATGATTATTTTTTCATTCCCCACCGGGACGAAACACGCGGCGTAGGCGGCATTTTTTTCGACTACCTTAAACCCGGCGAACCGGGTACAGGACAAGCACTTTCCATGGAAGAATTATTTCAATTTGTGAAAGGAGTTGGTGAAAGTTTTACACCGCTGTACACGCATTATATGCGCAAGCATCGAGAACAGACTTTTAACGAGCAAGAAAAAAAATGGCAGTACCTGCGGCGCGGGCGGTACGTGGAGTTCAATCTGGTCTGGGATCGGGGGACGAAATTTGGCCTGGAAACCAATGGCCGCACGGAATCCATCTTAATGAGTCTGCCGCCGCAGGCCCAGTGGGAATACGACTTTCAGCCTGAGCCGGGTTCACCCGAAGCTGAAACCTTGGCTTTGTTAAAAAAAGGCATCGACTGGGTCTAGCCTAAACCGTGAGCCAGCCAGCATCCAGTGCCGACAAATCCCAGGTGTTCGGGCCATCGGCAAAGAGTTTGCCATCCCTGATTTCCAGCGGTGAGGAAAAATTATTCTCGTATATCTGTCCGGTTCCCAATCCCTGCGGCAAGGTGGTGTCGAACTGCGCCGTAAACTGGGCGATAGCATTCAGGCCGATGTTCGATTCCAAACCTGAAGTAATCCACCAGCCGATGGACAGCCGCTGGGCGATTTCGATCCACTCGCGGCATTGCTGGAAGCCGCCGAGCAAAGTAGGTTTTAGGATAATGTATTGGGGATGAATAGCTTTTAGTAGGGAGAACTTGTCCATGTAATCTATCTTGCCAACCAACTCCTCGTCGAGTGCGACGGGAACGGGCGAAGTGGCGGCCAACTGCGCCATCAATTGCGGCTGACCGACGGCCACGGGTTGCTCGATGGATTGAAGGTTATATTCGGCCAGGCGACTAAGTTTCTCCTCGACTTCATCGGCCTCGAAAGCCCCGTTAGCGTCCACGCGCAGGGCAATTTCCTCGGGAGCGAAGCGGTCGCGAATGCTTGCCAGCACGCGGCATTCCTGGGCGAAGTCAATGGCTCCGACTTTAATTTTTATAGTGGTGAATCCCTGGGCTAACTTTTCTTCAATTTGCTGCTGCATAAACTCCTCCGACCCCATCCACACCAAACCGTTAATGGCGATGCCCGATTTTTTTTGCGAAAAATCGTTTTTGAAAAGCACTCTTTCGCCACCATTCATGAAATCGTGCAGGGCCGATTCTATCCCAAATCGGATGGCGGGGAACTCGGCGGGAATGAGCTGTTCGAGGATGATGGGCAGGTTAAAGGGGAAGACTTCCAGGTCGAGGCTGTTAAAAAGCCCGCAAATCTCAGCTAACTTTGTTTCAAAATCTGCTCCCGCGTCGATGCTTATGCCGGGCAAGGGGCCGCATTCGCCGTAGCCTGTGACTCCGGACTGCTCTTCATCCGTAACTTTAAGGAGCCAAGAGGTTTTTTCGATCAATACCCCGCGCGAAGTACCCGCTTCAAATCTAAATTTCAGGACGTAGGGCTGGTACTGGATGAGTAAGGGCATGAAGGAGCGGGTGTAAGGTTTAGAAAAGTTGGCAAGTATATGAAAAAAAATGGGCCAATGGAGTTAGAAATGAGCAAGCGGAAATTGAGCAAAATTCTGCTAACCCCATTTTCCTCGCTTTACGGATTGGTAATGGCGGCACGTAACCTGTTACACGACACCCAGATGCTGAAAACAAGGCCCACTTCACAATTTTCGGTGTCAGTGGGGAACCTGACAGTCGGCGGCACCGGAAAAACGCCCATGATCGAATACTTGATTCGGACTTTGGGGCAGGGAAACAGGATTGTAACGCTGAGTAGGGGGTACGGTCGAAAAAGCCGTGGATTCTTACTGGCGTCGCCCGATAGCACAGCGGCGGAGATCGGGGACGAGCCGCTACAATATTACCAAAAATTTGGCCAAGAGACTCCCGTGGCGGTTTGTGAAAACAGGGTAAAGGGGGCCCAGCTGTTGCAAGATTACTTCCCGGCCCACAACCTGCTGCTGCTGGACGATGCCTTTCAACACCGCGCCCTACGGCCGGACCTGTCGATTCTGTTGAATGACTTCAACCGTCCCTTTTACCAAGACTATCCCTTTCCTGGCGGCAGACTGCGCGAAAGTCGTCGCGGCGCCCGGCGGGCCGATGCTATCGTCACGACCAAAT
>JBBSKK010000211.1:0-6015 GCA_038256395.1 Cytophagales bacterium
ATGTCCATCATGAAATCGGTTCCCGAGGATCGGCAGACGCTGATGTTCTCGGCGACGATGCCGCCCAAAATCTCGCAGTTTGCCAAGAAGATCATGCGCAACCCCGAGGAGGTACAACTGTCGGTTTCCAAGCCCGCCGAGGGCATCGACCAGCAGTTTTACATGGCGGGCGAGAACCAGAAACTACCGCTGCTGACTCATCTGCTCAAAAGCGTCGAGAACCCCAGCATGGTGCTGTTTACGTCACGCCGCTCGTCGGTTGACTCCATCGTCCGCGCCCTACGGCGCAAGGGCTTCAAGGCCGAAGGTATTTCGTCCGATTCGGAGCAGGCCCAGCGCGAAATCGTACTGCGCGATTTCAAAAATCGCACTTTCCCGATTTTGGTGGCGACCGATGTGCTGTCGCGCGGCATCGACATCGATAACCTTAGTCACGTGGTCAACTACGACCTGCCCCGCGACCCGGAGGACTACGTGCACCGCATTGGCCGCACGGCCCGCGCCGAGTCGGAAGGCACGGCCATCACTTTTGTGGGCGGCCAGGACAAGCGCGGCATTCAAGGCATCGAGCGGCTACTCGAGCGGAGCGTCAACATCATCAGCATGACCGACGAGTTGGGACTGGGTGCCGCGCCCGTCTTCGGCGACCGCAGCGATTCCAGCGACCGTTCACGCGGACGGGGGGGAAGCGGCAGTTCCACCCAACGGCAGCGCGGTGGTGATTCCCGTCGACCAGGCAGTGGCGCACGCCGTCGCGGCGGGCCTTCTGCCTCGGCCTCGCCGAATGCTTCGGGCGAGGGTGCAGTGGCCGCTACGGCTACGGCCGAGGGCGCACCTGCCTCCGGCGATGAAAAGAAGCGTCGCCGCAAGCCCCGCAATAAAAGGAAATCGCCGCGTGCCGACCAGAACCCCGCCACCGAATAAACCGCCTTTTTTCTCCTGGGCAAACTTCATGCCGCTACTATTGCTGGCCGGAATGAGTCTGCTGGCGCTGGGTTTTCACCTGATTCGCATTCAATTCAGCGAGGCCGTCGATTTTTCGCTCGACTGGAATCTTTTTTTGAGCTGGATTCCCTTGCTGATTGCCTTTGTGGCCCGCGCAGTCTCGAAGCGTTTTGGGCGACTGCCCTTTGTGGTCGCCTTGCTGAGCGTGTTGTGGCTCATCTTTTTTCCCAATGCACCCTACATGGTCACCGACCTGGTGCATCTGTCGGTGGACTACGACCGCGACCTCACTTGGCACGATGCCATCATGCTTTTCTACTACGCGCAAATCAGCCTCATCAATGGGCTGGTTTCGCTCTACTGGATGCACGGGGCCTGGAACCTCACCTATTCCAAGAAGATCGGTCTGATTCTTTTGCTCCTCAGTTTTCCCCTGGGCGGCTTTGGCGTTTTTCTGGGCCGCATCGTGCGGTTGAATAGCTGGGATATTCTGCACAACACCCAATCATTTTCAACGACATTTGGACCAGCGTGTGCGACCGAACAGCCCTGCTGCTTAGCGTAGAGTTTAGCCTGTTACTCGGAACCCTTTACTTTGTCCTCTGGGTGCTGCTGCGCTACCGCAGCCGCTGGCTGGAACGCTCGGCCCGGTAACTTTTTTCTGACATCGGTTTGCTTTTTGGCATGAAAAAAATAGTGCTGGCCCTGCTTTGCCTGGGTGCTTCTCCCCTGCTGGCGCAGCCGGAAGCCGTTGTAGTTTTTTGCAAAAATCCTGGCCCAATTCTTTTATATTCTCGTAGATAAAATATGCTGCTTTCACCGCACTTTTCAGCGGCCATCTCCGTTTTCTGACCTGTATCACACCATAATTCCTGCCAACCATGAAACTATTCGCTCTCTTATCGACTCTACTTTTTTTTACAAATTCTGAACCCAATCCCACTTCCGACCAAATTATAGGCCGCTGGATGTCAGCCGAAAAGGATTTAGCCGTGGAAGTCTATAAGCTCAATGACCACTACGCGGGTAAAGTCGTGTGGTTCGATTGCAGCAGACCCGGTACGCCGCCCATGTCCAGGCATTTCGATACCGCGAACCCCAATCCCAAGCTGCGCAGCCGCGCCTGGCTGGGTATGAATGTACTGAACGACCTGCGCTTCAACGGCAGCGACGAGTGGAACAGCGGCACGGTCTATGATCCTAATTCGGGCCGGACTTACCGCACGGTTGTGAGGATGGCGTCGCCGAAGTCCATCATCGTGCGCGGGTACTGGGGCATCGAGTTGTTGGGCAAGAATATGCGCTTCAATAAGGTGGATAACTAGATCCGCCAAAATTCCTTTCATCCGAAGGTTAGGGGGGATCGTCCCGGATTATTTCGATTTCGTCACATCGAGTTTGCATTTCTTTGGCATTTGCGTAGGTTTGGAGCGAATTTCATTGCTCACCCAAACCCGCAACCCTCTCCTCCATGCAACTCGTTATCGAAAACCTCGAAAAGGTTTACCCCAACGGCGTCCATGCCCTCAACGACGTCAACCTCACCATCAATCAGGGAATGTTCGGGTTGCTTGGCCCCAACGGCGCGGGCAAGTCCTCGCTGATGCGCACCATCGCCACCCTACAGGAACCCGACAGCGGCTCCATCCGCCTCGGCGACATCGACGTGCTAACCCAGAAAGACGAAGTCCGCAAAACGCTCGGCTACCTGCCGCAGGAATTCGGCGTTTATCCCAAAGTCGATGCCGAAACATTACTCGATCACCTGGCCGTTCTGAAAGGCATTACAAACCGCAGCGAGCGGAAGGAAACGGTAAAGGCGCTTTTGCAAAAAACCAATCTTTACGACGCTCGCAAGAAAAACCTGGGCGGCTACTCGGGCGGCATGAAGCAGCGCTTCGGCATCGCGCAGGCGCTGCTGGCCAACCCCCAACTCATCATCGTGGACGAACCCACGGCGGGCCTCGATCCCGCCGAGCGCAACCGCTTCCTCAACCTGCTGAGCGAACTGGGCGAGAACACGATCGTGATCCTCTCGACCCACATCGTGGACGACGTGAAGGAACTCTGCTACGACATGGCGATCTTCAACCTGGGCCAAGTCCTCTACCACGGTAGCCCGCAAAAAGCCCTTGGGGCCATCGTCGACAAAATCTGGGAAAAGCGCGTCCCCAAGGCCGACCTCGAAACTCTTCGCGCCACCCACACCGTCATTTCCGAAAAACTAGTCGGCGGCACCCCCGTCGTCCACGTCCTGGCCGACACCGACCCCGGCGAAGGCTTCGATGCTGTGGAAGGCGACCTGGAAGATGTGTATTTTTCGTTTATTTTTGGTTCAAAAGTACCTGAGTACCTGAGTACCTGAGTACCTGAGTACCTGAGTACCTAAAAAAATCAGGCATACGGCTTTCCTTACTCACTAAGAAATAAGCACTTTGGTACTAAGGCACTCAGGTACTTTGGTACTTCATCACCCAAGCCCCCAACCATCCCCCATGCTAGCAGAAATCATCCGCTTCGAGCTTAACTACCGCAAGAACCGCCCGGCGACTTACATTTACTTCGCCATTATTTTCCTGCTTTGTTTTTTTTACGCCACCTCCAAGTTCGTCGTCATTGGCGGCGGGGCGGGGGGGCAGTTGAAGGAGAATTCTCCCTACAACCTCGCGCAGGTCATGGCCATCATGACCTTTGCCATGACCTTCATCACCTCAGCCGTGATGGGCGTCCCGATCCTGCGCGACTTCGACCATAAGACCGAGTCGCTGATGTTCAGCACGCCCGTGTCCAAGTTCGACTATCTGTTCGGGCGGTTCATCGGCTCGTTCATCGTGACGGTACTTATTTTTTGTTCGGTGTGGCTGGCGCTGATGCTGGGTTTTGCCGTGGGCAAGCACCTACCCTGGGAGCCTTCCTGGTACGCTAAGGAACTGCTGCCGTTCAACGCCTGGCACTATTTCCAGCCGTTTCTGCTGATCGGGGTGACCAACCTGTTCATTCAGGCCGCCATTTACTTTGCCGCCGGAACGCTTAGCCGCAAAACCATCGTCATCTATTTGCAGGGCATCGTACTATTGGTTTTGTACCAAATCGCCGGGACTATCCTGAGCGACATCGACAATAAAGAACTGGCGGCTATGCTCGATCCCTTCGGGTTTCAGGCGTTCGAAAACTACACGGAATACTGGACGCCCGCCCAGAAAAACAGCCAATTGATTCCCTTACAAGGCATTTTGCTTTGGAATCGGCTGCTGTGGATGGGCGTCGCGGTGCTGATTCTGGCGGGAACCTACTTCGGCTTCAGTTTTAGCGTGGTGCGCAAAAGCTGGCGCAAGGCGAAGGCCGTTGTAGCCGAGAAAACGCGCTTCAATCCCGAGAGCATCCGCATTCCGCTGGTGCAGCAAGTTCTCAACTCCGGCAGCTACCTGAAAATGCTGTGGAAGCAGGCGATTTTTTATACCAAAACGACCATGAAAGACGTGCCGTTTATCGGCATCGTCGGCGTGGGTTTGATCAATCTGGTCGTCAGTGCCTTTTATTTTGGCAAGATGTACGGCACGAGTTCGTACCCCGTTACGGCCAACGTGCTGGGACTACTCGATGAGTTCAGCATATTCTTCTTCGTCATCATCGTCTTCTACTCCGGCGAACTGATCTGGCGCGAACGAGCCGTGAACATGAACCTCATCATGGATGCCCTGCCTGTGCCCAATTGGGTCAACCTCACGGCCAAGTTTATCAGCATGATCCTGATTTACATTATCCTGCTGCTGGTGTTGATGCTCATGGGTATGGCCGTACAGACTGCGATGGGTTATTACAACTATGAGCCGGGGCTTTATCTGAAAAGTCTCTTTACCTCTACCCTTTCGTTTTTGGTAGTTTACACTTTACTGGCTTTTTTCGTGCAGGTGATGGCCAACAGCAAGTTTGTGGGCTACGCGCTGATGTTCCTGTTCTTCATCGTCACGCTCACCATGAACGCGATGGGTTTTCAGCACCCGCTCATCTCTTTCAACAGCGGCGGTTTGGGCAGTTACTCCGACATGAACAAGTACGGCCACTTTCTAACCCGCTTTTCTTGGCTGAAACTCTACTGGCTCGGCTTCGTGGGGGTACTGTTCGTGCTGGCGATCGTGTTCGCCGTGCGCGGTACCGATAGCCTCTTGAAAACCCGGCTGCGGGTGAGCCGCTACCGTCTCACTCGACCCATTCTAATAACGACGCTGGCCACCTTGATGCTGACGATCGGCACGGGCTTTTTCGTGTACTATAACACCAATCAGCTCAACGATTACTACACCTCCGAAGAGCAGGAAGAGCAGTTGGCGGACTACGAAAGGACTTTGAAGCAGTACGAGCGCGTGCCGCAGCCCAAAATCGTGGAGTCGAACCTGAAAGTCGAGATTTACCCCGCGACCCGCGACTTTACCGCCGAAGGTTTTTATTGGTTGAAAAACAAAACCAACAAACCGCTGGCCGAGGTTCACATTCAGGAAGCGGTGCAGAACGCCGTTGAAACTGACTACCTGCGCTTCGGCAATGGCGGCGCCAAGGTGAAGAAGGCGTGGGAGAAGTTTGGCTACACAATTTACCACCTGGCCCAGCCCCTGGCGGTCGGCGACTCGGTGAAGATGGAGTTTAAGGTAAATTTCACCACCAAAGGCTTTACTTCCGGCGGCGGCAATACCGATGTCGTCAATAACGGCACCTTTTTTAACAACGGCTATTTTCCATCGCTTGGCTACGAGTCGGGTGCCGAAATCGGTAGCGACGATACGCGCCGAAAGTACAAACTACCCGAAAAGGAGCGCATGATGGAGCAGGACGACCCGCGCGGCCTGAGCATGAATCTATTCGGCGACGATGCCGACTACATCCGCTTCAAGATGGTAATCGGTACGGCCTTGGATCAAATTGCCATTGCCCCTGGCTACCTGCAGAAAGAATGGACCGAAAACGGAAGGCGGTACTTCGACTACGAAATGGACGTACCGATGGTCAATTTTTACTCCATCGTTTCGGCCCGCTACGAGGTGAAGCGCGACGTTTGGAAAAACTCCAATGTCC
>JBBSKK010000212.1:0-6003 GCA_038256395.1 Cytophagales bacterium
CCACATTCTGGGCGGCAAGAACGGACACCGCCAGGCAGAGGGCGAAAAAAACAATTTTGGAGAGTGAGGGCATTTAGTTCTTAATCGAATCCTCCATCGGCTTTTTGAATTCCAGCGTCGTGTCCACAGGCGACTCGGTGGGGCCTTTGTCTTTTTTGCCAAAAATGGACACGTTGACGTAGCGCTTGGGGTTTTCGCGCAGGTTGGCCAACAACTGGTTCATGCTGATGACGGCGTAGTTGAGGTTGTTGTAGAGCTTGTCGTCGTTGATGAGCTTGCTGGCGGTGCCTTGCCCCGTCTTGACCGAGGCGACGAGTTGCTCCATCTGAGCTACCAGTTGGTTGGCGCGGTTGACGGTTTCGCCCAGCCGCAGGGCGTTCAGCGAATCGGCGAAAGTACTTGTCTTGGCCAATAGCGGGCCGATTTTCTTTTCGGTTTCGATGAGCGAACCGGAAAGCTTGCTCAGGTTGGCGGTGAGTTCGGCCAGGCTTTCCTGGTTTTGCTGGAGCGTGGCACGAAGCACAGATCCGGTTTGGTCGTAGTTACGCAACACCTGGTTGAGAATGGCCCCGGTTTCCTGAAAACCCTTCGTAACCGCCGTCAGGTTCTGCACCAGCGAGTCGGCGTGGGTTATGACGGGCAGCGTCCGCTCTTGCAGGAGTGCCTGGATGCCCGCTTCCTGGCCGTTTATTAGTGTATCGCCGCTTTCCAATTGGCGACCCGCCGGGCTGATTTTGAGGCGGATGAGTTTGCCGCCCAGCAGCCCGCCGTCGGCCAGCACGGCCTGAGTTCCTTGCCGGAGAATGAGATCTTTCCGAATATCCAGCGTCACCAGCAGGCGATTGTCGTGTTGCTGCTGGATCGTTATCTTTCGCACCTGACCTACCAACATTCCGTTGAGCATCACCGGGTTGGAAGAAGTCAGCCCGTCGATGCTATCATAAATGACGTAGTATTTATGGTTGGGTGAAAAGACGTCGGAACCTTTCAAAAAATTGAAGCCGAAGTAGAGCATCCCGATCGTGACGACCGACAGTAAGCCCACTTTAAGCTCTCGGGAAAATTTCATGCAAGTAAAATCGTGAGGGTGGGAAGGTACCTTTTTGCTACGAAAATAGCACTATTATCGTTCCATCTCCTTGCGGTACTGCCTGAAGGCACCGTACACGGCCTCCGCCACCTCATCCTGCCCGGCTTTGGAATGTAGGTACGTCTCTTCGTCAGGATTGCTCAAAAAGCCCGTTTCCACTAGCACGCTGGGCATATTTGTGCGCCACAGCACCAGGAACCCCGCCTGTTTCACGCCCCGGCTTTTGCGCTTCGATTCCGACCGGAACTGCCGCTCCACCCGGCTGGCGAAAAGCAAACTGCTGGACAGAAAGGCACTCTGATAATTGGCCAGCATGATGTGCGCCAAGGGCGAAGTGGGATCGAAGCCCTTATACGTTTCTTTGTAATCTTTTTCCTTCAAAATTACCGAGTTCTCGCGTTTGGCCACGGCCAGGTTGGCCTCGGATTTGTGCAAGCCCATGACGTAGGTTTCGGTGCCCGCCGCCCGGCTGGAACCGGCGTTGCAATGGATGGAAATGAACAGGTCGGCGCGGTTGCGGTTGGCATAGGCCGAGCGCTCGTCCAGCTCGACGAACACGTCGGAAGTGCGGGTGTAGAGGACCTTTACCTCCGGCATTTCGGCCTTGATTTTCTTGCCCAGCGCCAGGGCAATCTTCAACGTGGTGCGGGATTCGCGGGCCACTTTGCCCCGCGTGCCGGGGTCGTGCCCGCCGTGTCCGGCGTCGATGACCACTACGTCGATTAGGCCGGGATTGTTTTCGGAGACGGGTTCTTGTTGAAAAGCGAAGGCCAAACTTACTGCCAAACCACCCGTGGCAGCCGCCATTTTAAGAACTTTTAACATTATTTTTTGCTTCGTGCGTTACTCCCTAGTGGTTTCTCCACTAATTTTGACATCTTGAATTTTAGGCAAAAATACGCTTTTTGATACAACTGAAAAAAAAGTGGTTTAGTATATCGCTGACCCTGTGCATACTGCTACTGGTGGGATGCGTAAGGACACAGCAACAATCGGGCCGTTCCGGTCGCCTGTTCGGCAAAGCCGCTAAGGCGGACTCCTCGGCGGCGATTCGGACCCCTGTTTCCCCCACTTCCGATACGTTAAGTCGCAGCGATTCCACAACGCTGCCCAGCGGCGTCCGCATTGCGACTGGCGACACCCTGGGCATCCGGCTGGATTCGCTGCGGGCCGATTCGCTGCGCGTGGACTCGCTGGCCAGGCAGAGCGACCTGCAATCGACGGTCGAGTACAAGTCGCGCGACTCCACGATTATGGACGTGGATGGCAAGCAAGTACACCTCTACGGCGAGGCTGAGGTGACCTACGGCACCATCAACCTCAAAGCCGACTACATCCGCATCGACTGGACGACGAACGAGCTTTTTGCCAAAGGAACCTACGACTCCACGACCAAGAAAGAGGTGGGCGAACCCATTTTCCAGGACGGAGCCGAGGCTTACAACACCAAGGAATTGCGCTATAACTACAAGACCAAGAAGGGCTTCATCCGGGGCGTGGTTACGCAGCAGGGCGAGGGCAACATCCGGGGCGAGCAGGTCAAGAAAGACCAGGAGGGGAATTTGTACATCAAGAACGCCATTTACACCACCTGCAACCTCACGCACCCGCACTTTTACATCAACGCCCCCAAAATCAAGCTGATCGACAATAAGCAGGTCGTGTCGGGGCCGTTCAACCTGGTCATCGCCGACGTGCCGCTGCCGCTGGGGCTGCCGTTCGGCTTTTTTCCTTTTCCCAAAAAGAAAGAAATCGGTACCTCGGGCATCTTGTTCCCGGCCTATGGCGAGGAACCCAACGGGCGCGGCTTCTACCTGCGCGACGGCGGCTACTACTTCGCCGTCAGCGAGAATTTCAACGCCACCATCACGGGCCAAATTTATTCTACCGGAAGCTGGGGTTTGGGCGTGAGTTCGATTTATACCAAGCGCTACCGCTACAATGGCAACGTTTCACTGCGTTTCAACCGCAACAAGTCGGGAGATGAGTTGGATAGGCTGCTGAAAAAACCGGGACGGAACGATTTCAGCGTCATCTGGTCGCACCAGCCTGTGCCGCGCGGCAACTCCACCTTCTCGGCCAGCGTGAACGTGACCAGCAACAGCTTCAACCAGTACAATGCCCAGGAAACCCAGAAGTACATCTCCAACGTCGCCAGTTCGTCGGTGCAGTACAATCGCACCTTTGGGCAGTACGCACGCGCCGGGGCCAGTCTGCGCGTGAACCAGAACTTCGGCACGCCCGACCCCCAGACGGGCTTGAAAACCGGCGGCAAGACCGACGTTTCGACGCAATTCAACTTCGGCGTCAACCAGATCGCGCCCTTCGCCCTCAACGGCGGGCGGGGGGCCTGGTACGAGAGCTTCCGGCTCGGTATGGACTTCAACGGCGATTACAGCGTCAACAACACGCTCTCGGCCATCGACACGACTTACTCACGGTTGGGATTCATTGTCGTCAACCAGATAGACAGCGCCCGCACCCGAAGTGATCAGGTGATCGATTTCAACTTCGACAACCTGCCCGATCTGCTGAAAGACGCGCGCTTCAATGGCCGTTACTCGATCCCCATTTCGCTGCCCAACTTCAAACTGCTGCGCTTCATCAACCTTACGCCCGGCATTTCTTTACAGGGCGAGGTTTTCTCGAAGCAGTACCGCTATGAGTACCTGGGCGACAACCGCATCCGCATCGATACCATCGACCGCGTGGGCAGCGAGTACAGCTACTCGATGAGCGCGGGGCTGAACACGCGCTTTTACGGTACTTTTTTTGTAAAAGGCAAAAGACTGGAAGCGATCCGGCACACGGTGATTCCGTCGGTGTCGTTCAGCTATACGCCCGACTTCTCGGGTGAGAATTTTGGTTTTTACCAAAAAATCCAGATTAACGAACTGGGAGAGAGCCGCTTCCTGTCGCGCTACCGGGGCGTTGGCAACACTTCCAGCAACGGACGGGCGTCGGGGGTCGTTTCTTATAGTTTGAATAACTCCTTCGAGATGAAATTGCGCTCAAAGAGCGACACGTCCGACCAGCAGTTCGAAAAGGTTTCGCTGCTGGACAACCTGAGTTTTGCCGGCAGCTACAACCTCATCGCCGACTCGCTGAATTTGTCCAACCTGTCGGTCAACGCCAATACGACCATCAAAGACCTGAACCTGAATTTCAACATGACGTTCGATCCGTATGCCTATATCCTCGACCGACGAAGCCCGAGCAATACGGCGGGACTTCGCATCAACGAATTCGCGATCAAGCGCGGACAGGGATTAGCGCGACTCCAGCAGCTCAACGTCACGTTTTCCAAGAGTTTCAACCCTCAGAAAGACCGGGTCAAAAAGCCCGCGCCGCCCAACCCCGAGAACCCACAGGCTACCGCCGAAAATCTCGAATTCATCCAGAAAAACCCCAACCTTTACGTGGACTTCGACATTCCCTGGAACGTCAATATCAACTACAACTTCGGCCTGAGCCGCTTCGGCCTGCAACCCTCTACCATCATTCAGACCCTCAGCGCCAACGGCGACCTGAGCCTGACGCCCAAGTGGAAACTGAGCCTGCAAACGGGCTTTGACTTCACGGCCCTCAGCCCGTCGATAACTACGGTGTCGCTCTACCGCGACCTGCACTGCTGGGACATGTCGTTCAACTGGACGCCCTACGCGGGCAACCGCCTGCGGGCCAGCAACTATTCCTTCACGCTCAAAGCCAAGTCTTCCATTTTGCAGGATTTGAAGCTGTCGAGAAGGCGGTCGTTCGTGGATCGGAGTGGGTATTGATCGTTCCGCCCGGCGAATTCTACGTAAGAACCCGAGATCAGGTGCTTTTTGACTACCGAATTTACATTTGTTTCTAATGTGCCAAAACAGGTAGATATTTAGTACTTTGGCACTTATTGACATAGCAGGGGGTAAACTTCGATACCAATGAGCAAACGCTACCTGATATATTCAGATGAAGATTTACTGAATCTCATGCAGGAGCATGACGACGAATCTGCTTTTGCGGAGCTATACGACCGCTACTTTCGACTCCTCTTTAACTATACCTTCGAGAAAGTAAACGATCAGTTTACTACCCAGGAGATCGTGCAGGAATTATTTGTGAGCCTGTGGCAGCATCGCAAGGAACATACCATTAAGGCCTGCCGCTCCTACCTCTACACAATGGCCAAAAATCTGGTCGTTAGTTTTTATAGGAAAGAATTCACCCGTCAGCACCATTATATACAGTGGAGCAGCCTTCGACCACAAACTACTGATTACTCCGATCAGCCCGCGCTCACCGATGACTTGGCGCACCGCTACGAAAAGGCATTGCAGATGCTTCCCGAAAAGTGTAAGAATGTGTTTGTATTGAGCCGTGAGGGCTACCCAAACCGTGAGATAGCCCAGTCCCTGGGTATCTCAGAAAAAACCGTCGAGCAGCATATCACAAAAGCTTTGCGCATTTTGAAAGTGCATTTAAAAGAACACCTGCTCTATTCTACCGCCTTTCTGCAATTTTTTCTTTAATTTTTTTTATTTGGAGTAAGGGTAATCTTCTTCTCGTGCGACTTAAGAGCCAAACCACTCTAATCGCTTAGCAGAAAGACTATGGATCGTTACGCCATTTCCCCGCAGCTTTTACAAAAATACCTCGACGGGGACTGCACCATCCCGGAAAGGGAGCAGGTTGAAAAGTGGTATACGTCCTTATCAGGAACCCCTGACTTTCTGAATTCCTTGCCAGAAGAAGAGCAGGACCGCCTGCGGGCTGATACGTACCGTCAAATCCGTGAACGACTCACTACTGATCCAATCCGGGTGCTACCTGCGTCCAGCTGGGCTGCGTCCAGCCGGGCCATTAGAAGGGGATGGTGGGTGAGTGTGGCTGCCTCGGCAGCTTTGATCGTCGCCCTATGGATAGTGTAC
>JBBSKK010000213.1:0-6000 GCA_038256395.1 Cytophagales bacterium
AACTTATTGATACCATCCTTTCCTTTTTCCAGTAAAAAAGAATCGTACAACTCGCCCGTGGCGGTGAAAGCCTGATAAAGTAATTCCTTGCCTTCCAGTGAAATGAGTTGAAAAAGCTGCGTGTTACCGGCTCGGCGATCCATCCAGGGGTCGTCGGAAACTTCGTACATCTTTGGACCGGATACCGAAACTACATAGACCGTAGAGGAGGCAGTTTTCCGACTGCCAGCAGTGAGCGGCGCGTTGGCCACGCTGCCGCGCCCGTAAGCGTGGTCGTGGCCCTGGAGTACCAAATCCACGCGGTGCTTGTCGATGATGGGCTTGAATTGAGCGCGGAGTTTGGGATTGTCGCGATTGGGTTTGGTGGAGTAAAATGGGTAGTGCAGCGTCACGACTGTCCATGGGCGTGGGTCGTTGGTCAGGATAGAGTCCAGCCAGGCGGCTTGGGCCGAGGCAAAGTGTTTGGACTCGTCTATCTGCTCGGCATCCAGCGAAACTACCTTCAACTGTTTGTAATTGACTTGATAGCAGGTTTCTTCCAAACCTTTCGGGCCATTGGCGGGAAGGTTAAACTGCTTTTTCCACTGCGGCGAAAGAATCACGCCCTTGGCGTATTCGTGGTTGCCGGGCGTCATCATGCTGGGGACGGTTGCGTGGATAAACGACCCGGCGTAGAACCACTCGCCCCACTCGATGTCTTCGCTGGAACGGTTGATGAGGTCGCCCGCGTGGAGCATGAAGTCCACCTGCGGCATTTTCTTGTAAGATTCCCGAATGATGCGCGACCACAGCGACTTGACATCGTTCTGCGCATCGCCAAAGTACACAAATGACAAAGCCTTGCCGGAAGCGGGCATCTTGAAATGGTGCCACTCGCTCCAATGGTCACCAAAACCTACCCGATAGACGTAGGTTTGCTCCGGCTGTAAGCCTTCCAGCCGCGCGGCGTGGTAGTTTGCTTCGATCGTCGCCTCACCATTCTTGACCGAAAGAAACTCTACCGCCGACGGGATTTTCTGCACGCTTTTCAAGAACTCCGGCCCATCCGTGGCCACCGCCCATTGCACCTCGCCCAGCGATTGCGTGAGGTCGGTGCGCCAATTGAGCGCCACGGAAGTTTCGGGCGTTTCGGTCAGATTCATAATCACCCGGTCGGGCGTAGCGGTGGGGAACAGCAGCCGCTGGTCGATTTTGGCATCCAATGCCAGCCGCTCTGCCAACGCCGTCGCCCGAGGCGACGGCGTTTGACCGAAGGTGTATATAGTATGAAACAGTGCGAGAAAGAGGAGGGGAAGGTTTTGCAAAATGTTGAATTGTGTATTGGTTTTGAACGTTTTCTTTGCTGCTTTGCCGCTAGACGTGGCATGCTACGTCTCTATAATACCCCTGACATATCGCTGACGAACACGCGGGTACTTACCGTGTAGCTGCCGCTATTGGGTGATTGGTACTTTAAATCCACGTAGAAAGCCCGAAAGCCGCTTTTGGGTAAGGGAACGGTAGCTGAAACTTCTGATTTGTGTTCTACGCCCAGGCTACGGCTGGTGAAGGCTTCGTTCCGGAAATCGCGGTCTTCCGAGTCCGCCGACCAGACGATGGCATCAAGAAGTAGGTCGGAAGTGGCTTTGATTTTTAGGGCGATGTCTTCGCCTATTTTTGAAAATTCCCAACTGCATTCGGGATAAGGTTTGTTTTGAAGGGTAGTGCCAAAAAATGCACTCAGGCTTTTGAGCGCTTGCTTTCCTCCACCCAGGTCGTGGCCCGCATTGGGCGTATAATTGATCAAATTCTTACCGGGGATGCTATCCAGGTAGTTCTTAACCGCATCCACGGGCCAATAGGGGTCGTTGGTGCCGATAAAAATCATCTTCGGCATCGTGAGCATTTGGCGGTAGGAGTACGGGTCGATCATTGTGGCCATGGCCCGGCCACTTTCGCTTTCCATGCTTTGGGGAATACCCAGATCCACGTAGTCTTGGATCTCGACGCTGTAATCTCCCCAGGCCGTCAGGTGGTATTTTATGTTGACGGGCATATTCAGCATATCGATTACCATCGGCCCGATGGCCGCCACGCGCTTATCCTGCGACCCGGTGAGCCAGGTAGTCCAGCCGCGCTTGGAAGCGCCCGACACCACAAAGCGATTAATGGGTTTTTTCAAAGTATTTTTGGCAAAATCCTGAATCGCGTCCATCGCACGCACCGCACTTTTGACCATCGGAAACAGCAAAGGCCAGGAGTAGTCGCCGTCTTCCTTGAATTGATGGAGGGTGTAGGAAATGATCTCGTCTTCCTTGCGGTCGCCGAAAAGCGGTTGGTTGGGTGTCTGCCACAAAACGGCCGTAATCGCTTTGTTCTCAATGGCGATTTTCCCTAAATTGAGAATAGTGCCGTCCTCGTTTTTCTTCCAGTTGGGCACTTCATCCTTGTTGGAGCCGCCCGTAACAAAAAGTAAGGCTCCGTCGTGTTCGACCTTCTCCGGCACCAGCACCGTCAACTGGTGCCGCCAGGTATATTGACGCCATTTCTGGGAGGTCAAGTATAGGTTGTAGCCCTTCACGGTAGCGATTTGAAACGAATCCCGCACCGACCAGGTGTAGGAATTATCGCCATTTTTCAAGTAAGCATCCAGCGCAGTGGATGGCGTAATGGTTTCCTGGGCGAGACAAGAGAAGGAAACAAAAAACAGGATGGTACTTACTAGTCTTTTCATAAAGGTTAATTCTGTATTTTAATTTGAAAGCCGACCGCCGAAAGCCATCAGCTACTCCGGCTTCGGACTATCGCCTACTAACTTTAAGGCATTTTCCATGTAAATCTCCCCGGTCATTTCGCCTAAACTGGTGCGGCTTACGTAATTGTACCTTTCAAAACTGTTAAAATCCACTTTGGTAAGCATATAGCCGAAAGCATCATTGGTTAGTCCAAAGAGGAAAGCGTGTTTGGTCGGCATTTTACGCTTCAGGTAGTACCCAATGTTGGGCAACGCCTCACCCGGAATCGTCAGGATCTGGGCCGGCCCGAGATTGATTAGGTTGAGTTGGGTACTAACCGTATCGGTTTTGACAAACGCATAGTTGAGCGGGGATTTTTTTAAAATAAATTTCATGATGTCCGACTCGATGGGAAACTCGATGCGCCGCGACGCGCAGTACAGTTTCGGATTTTCGAGGACGGGGGCCGCCGCTACAATGCGCAGCGCTTCGTCGGCCAGTAGTTCGCCGATGCGGTGGCACTCTTCCCAGGTGTTGGCTTCCTTGCCGCCTTTGCGCCGCACGTCGGCGGTGACCATGCCGCCCTGAGCCCCGTTGATGAACATCGCCATGCCGCCCGCTTTGGCCTCGATCCGATCGCAGAGCGGGCCGCACAGGTCAGGACTGAGAATCCCCTGCTCCGAGCCAAGTACCTCGGGATGCACGGCGTAATTGACGAGGGTGGCAATGGTTTTGCCGCTGAGGGTACCTGTCGCCTGAATTACTCCGCAACGCGGATCGTAGAGCTGCGGCGCGTAGTAGTTGTAGGCAATTTTTCCTTTCGCTTCGCCCGTCGTGACTTTCAAAGTGGCGGGTTCCAGTTTCTCGACCGCCTCATTGATGGCATCGGCGGTTTGTTGTACGCACCAGTCCAGGTATTTCAAATCGGCGAAGGACTCGCCTTTTTCGTTGGGAAAACCATAAGCATCGGGTGCGGAGTGCGTGTGCGTGGCCGCAATCAGAATATTTTCCGGCTTTATTCCCTTCACCAACGCTCGCGACTTATCACCCAAAATCGAGGGCCAGCCCAGGTTGTCGATGCTCACAAAGGCGACGCGCATGTCGCCTTTTTCCAGCACCATCGCCCGCACGAACAGGTCGCCTTGCTTTTTGGTCGTTTTTTTAGGGGTACCTATTCCGCCGGAGACGGGCAGCAGCGGGTCGGGCGTGATGATGCGCCGGGCCGCGCCCGCGCGGAGCGTTTGGGCGTAAGTGGGCTGGAACCCGAAGAGGGTTAGCGTGAGAAGGAGGAGGAGGTTTTTTAGCATAAGCGAGGGTGTTAACCTCATCCCCTAGCCCCCTCTCCTAGCAGGAGAGGGGCAGGGACGGTCGGCCGCAGCCGTGAGGTGGTACTACAAAAACGGGTGGAGAATCCTCCCCACCCATTTAATCACTAACCTATCGAATTACCAGGGTTTGCCCGTGCCTTGAATCAGCCAGGGTTTCGACCAGGCACTGTTCTTGTTGTCGGCTTGCGAGTAATTGGTGATTTCCAGTTTCTCCAAAGCGGCTTTGGTGTTGGTTTCGTTGAGGTTCAACTCGTCCTGCGTGTAGTAAAAGCGCACGGGCAGCACGGAACGCTTGGCCGCTGGCCCGGCTTTCAGGGCAGGCAGTCCGGTGCGGCGGAAGTCGAACCAGGATTCGGTGGCGGCAGTCCAGCTGGCGATCCACTTTTGCTCCATAATTTGCTTTAAAGTACCGTCGTAGGCTACGCTTGGTTGGGCGATGTAAGTTGAGTAGCTTCCACCTAACCCCCAGGTTTTCAAAGAGTTATCGACACCCATATCATACTCGGCCTTAGCATTGGCGGTAATCCAGCCCTTCTGGGCGGCTTCCGCCAGAATAAAATGTACCTCGGCGGCAGAAATCAGCCGTGCCTTCAACAACGGCCCGGTGGCTTTTTTATAAATATCATTCAGGAACGATACGTGCGGATTGAAGGACGTTTGTCCTGGCGTCGGGTTGAGGTTGTAGGCCGAAGGTAAAGCTGAGAAGCTCGGTGGCAATCCCACGTACTCAGGGTTGGTGTTGATTTTTTCGTTACCCACTCTATCGGGAGAGAGCAGCCGCTTTCCGTTCACAATTTTATCGGTGCCGACGGGAAGCGTGGCATCTACTACCAGCGGAACTTCGACCTTATTCGCCCATATTCCCAGGCGCGGATCGTTCTTGGCCTGAAGTGTTTCAACCAGCGTTGAAGCCATTTTGATGCGGCGGTAGTTGCTGCCGCTGGCGTCGAACACCGTGTTGGCCGGCCACGAAGTACCATCGCTGTTACCGGGAAAGCTCATGGTGGCGTCCTCGGTATTTTTGGTGATGATGGGGTACTTCGCCTGATCAGAGAGAATCTTGCTCATGCCCGCTTTGGCCATATCGGGCATTTTGGCCGAGATGCGTAAGTAGTAGCGCAAAGCCAGCGAATTAGCAAACTTCTGCCAGCCCTTGGGGTCGCCCTTAAAAAAAACGTCCACGTTATCGACAATACCCTGGTAGTCACCTTTGGGCTTGGAAAGCATCGTGTTAGCCTTTTCCAGATCGGCCAGAATTCCGGCATAAATTGTCTCTTGCTTATCGAATACGGGCGTGATGTTTTCGGCTCCCCCAATCTCCCCTTTCAAGGCGAAAGTATAAGGCGCGTCGCCCCACAGGTCGGTGATAAGGCCATACATGAACGCCCGCATCACCAGCGAAACGCCCTGGTGGAACTCGAAGTTGGACTCCACGGCCCGCTGGTAGAGCAGGTTGTTGTTGCGCAGGATGTCGTAGTAGCCTCCCCAGCTTTGGCTCGACCAGTTGTAGTCGTTGTGGCCGCCCGACCAAGCGTCCTTTTGGGTGTGCTGCACCACCCCAGCGATGTCCCCGTAGCCTAGGTTGAGGTAAGCTTTGCCCGCTTCGGTCAGCACGCTGGGCAGAATCAGGTTAGGATTCACCTGGTCGGACTGCACGCCGTTGGGGTTTTCGTTGAGTTCCGTCAAGTCCTTACAAGAAAAGAACGAGGTCAGCAGAACCAGCAGGACGAGGTATTTTTTGTTAGATGATTTCATTTTCTTAGGATTTTTGGACTTTGAACTTCGGATATTAGACTCTGGATTCGATTACGATCCAAAATCCAAAATCTATTGTCCAACGTCATTAAAATTAAAATGTCATATTAAGCCTTACTCCCACAGGCATTACCCAAGGAAGAACGTTGTAGCGCTCGATGCCTTGCTTGAACTGCGTCCCGGCTTGCGCTCCCGACTCCTGC
>JBBSKK010000214.1:0-5997 GCA_038256395.1 Cytophagales bacterium
GTGCAGGGTGTCGCCCACCATCAGGATGTTCTTCTTGCTGATTTTCGGGTAATTCTTAATGTGTTCGTAAGCGAAAATAAACATCTGAGCATCAGGCTTCCCGAAGCGGATAAAGTGCTTTCCGACGATGTCTTCGAGCATATTGGCGACCGCCCCAATTGCAATCGCTACTGATTTTGAAGACATGGGGTAGGTGCGGTCGGTATTGGCTACGACTACCGGAATGTTGCGGCGGCGCAGCAGGTTCACGGTCTTGCTGAGGTCGCGGTTCCAGTCGAAGCCCTCGTCGTCGAGCAGAACCAGGGCGTTTATCTCGTGGGCGAAGTCCAGGTTCAACTCCCCGATAGGCAGCGTTTTCAGACCGAGAGTTTCCAGGTAGTGCGCCGATTTTTCGGTACCGAGGTAGGCCACCGTGCCGCCATCTACTTTGAGTTCCAGGTAGTCGCGCGCCAACATGCCGGAGGAAATAATGCAGTTGGGTACGATGTCGTATAATCCCAGTCGGTGGTAAGATTCCGCCAGAGAATTGGGACTGCGTGAGGCATCGTTGGTCAGGACGTAGAAATCCTTCTTCTGTTCTCGTAAATAAGCAAAGGTCTTTTCGATTCCCGGAATAAGGCTGTTGTGGGTTTTCAACACGCCAAATGCGTCGAAAAATATGACATCGTACTTGGATACTACGGACTTGAAGGAGGAGAGTTGCATTATCTGTTTTGTGGAGGGCTGATTTGGAGACACTGAAATTTTGACAGATATTCCTCTTGTTTTATTATTTGGATTTTATAGAAAAAGAATTGCTAATTACGCAAATTTAAGCCATTTGACGAAATGAAATCATCATATTTTAAGGTGCTTCAATATTTTCTCAGCATCGAATTCTTTTTCGATACTTGGAAAATAAATTTCGTAGGCTTCTCGCTGTAATTTGATGGCGTAGGTGCGGTGAAAAAAGTACCGGCCATCTTTGATGACGTAATTGAGGATGAAAAATCGGTACGCTTCCTTCATGAAATAGACTTCGTTCCGGGTGAGCGGATATATTTTATGGTATTCTTCCAGGAATACCAGGAAGCGTTCCTCCATCAAGGGGCCGATGTAATAGCTAAATACCGTGCGGTCGCCCACGTCGGAAGCGACGCGGCTCAGGAAGTAAAAATCCAGGATCCGTGACGAAACCCGGAACCAGTCGTAATCCCAGCGAGAAAATAGGGTGAAGTCGTCTTCAACCGAAAAGTTCCCGATGTTCCAATCGACGAACACGGGCATCAGGTCAAACGAGATAACATCGAGCTTTTGGATATTTTTCAAAAAGATATTGCACTGTTCCCGTAAAAAATCGACGTGCATCCGGTGTTCGAACTCACCGGTTTCGGTATCCAGGATGTCCAGCAAATGCTGAATGTCCGTCCGCAGCTTTTTGGAGGCTTTGGGCAGCACCTTGCTCACCCGAAAGCAGGATTTATGGAATTTGGCGATTTCCCGCGCCAGGCTCCGAATCTGATCTTCACCCAGCCGCCGGGGCAGCCGCTCCTTCGTGCGGATTGGGTTGTAGAAAACCAGCCAAGCATCGACCATCGCGTCATTAAAGCGGTAGGTATAGACCTGATTATTTTTGACCAGAGATTTGGCCAACACGTTTTCAAACGGATAAAGCAGATTGGTCGAAAGCGCGTGAATAATACGGTGGTCTTCCTTAAAATGCTCGAATTTCCCGAAGTAAGACAGCTTGGCAATGACCATTTCCTCCGTATCTAGCCAGACCCGGAACACGTGGTTGGTCGATACCATGGCACTAATATCCGTAATACTGACAATTTTTTTGGAAGGATCGAAACCATGCCAGGCTTCTTTGATAATTTCGGGGTAGTTTATTAAGCGCATGACAGGAGGGGCAAAGAGGCAGAACGTGGGAGGCACAAGGGGATGAGGCAAATGCCGAAAAATAGCAAACATTCGGTTTTTAAAAAGAGTTGCTGTATAATTACCTATCCGTAAACTTCCTTTCTGGTGCAGATTTACGGATACCAATTTCCCAATAGACCGCATGATGGAAGAAAGCAACTCACCGCAACTCACCGAAGACGAAAAGAAACTCTTCGAGGACCTGATGCCCGAAGACCTGAGCGAAATTCTCGACACGGGTGTCAACCGACGGCATTTTTTGAAACTCATGGCATTGGCAGGCGGCGGAATGCTGGCCTACCAATCCGCCGCCGCCGAGCAGGTACTGGCCCGTCCGCTCAGCGCTCCGGTGCCGTATTTCAACCCGACTAGCATTGAAAATGGCGTCGAAGTGGCTTTCAAGGTCAATGGCAAGGCGAATAAAGTCCTAGTCGATTCGCGGATGACTTTGCTGGATACGCTGCGCGAAAGACTGCAATTGACGGGGTCAAAAAAAGGCTGCGACCACGGCCAATGCGGGGCCTGCACGGTCATTGTGGACGGTCGGCGGGTGTTGTCCTGCCTGACGTTGGCGGCCAGTTGCGAAGGCCGGACGGTCAAAACGATCGAAGGCATGGCGCAGGGCAATGAACTACACCCGATGCAGGCCGCTTTTATCAAACACGATGGCTTCCAGTGCGGCTTCTGCACTTCCGGGCAGATTTGCTCCGCCATTGCTTTGCTGGACGAGGCCAAAAACGGCGAGGCAAGCTACGTCACCGAAAATGTCCGTCAAAAGCCCGGTTCGGTTCAACTTTCCAACGAAGAAATCCGGGAGCGCATGTCGGGCAACCTCTGCCGCTGCGGCGCCTACCCCAACATCGTCGCCGCCATCCAGGAAGTCCACAGCGGCCAGCCTGTGGAGCAAACCTGGCAAATGGTTGGATAATTTACTCTAAATTTCAACTGTCATCCTGAGCGTAGCCGAAGGGTGTCACCCTGAGCGAAGACGAAGAATATGAGACCATTCAAATACACTAACCCCAAAGACGCCACGGCCGCTTCCCAGCTTGTGACCGCGAACCCCAACGCCAAATTCTTGGCGGGCGGTACCAACCTGCTCGACCTGATGAAGGAGGACGTCGAGCGACCCGATGAATTGATCGACATCACGAGGCTTAACCTCACCCAAATCAAAGCGCTGCCAGCCGGCGGCCTTTCCCTGGGCGGGTTAGGGAAAAATACCGACGCGGCGAACCATCCGCTGGTCCGGCAAAATTACCCGCTGTTGACGCAGGCGATACTGGCCGGGGCTTCCGGGCAAATCCGCAACATGGCGACCAACGGTGGCAATATGCTGCAACGCACCCGCTGTCCTTATTTTTACGAAGTTTCCATGCCCTGCAATAAACGTGAGCCTGACCGTTACGACGGGCCGAGTGGCTGCGGGGCACTCGAAGGCATCAACCACAATCACGCCATCTTCGGCTGGTCTGAAAAATGCGTGGCGGTTTATCCTTCCGACATGGCCATCGCGCTGGCGGCGCTGGACTCGGTCGTAAAAGTGAGAAACGCCAGTGGGCAGGAACGCAGCATTCCTTTTGCGGATTTCCACCGATTACCGGGCGACACCCCCGAAAAAGAAACCAATCTCGAACCCGGCGAATTGATCGTCGCCATCGAGTTGCCCAAAAATAATTTTGCCAAAAATTCCTACTACCTCAAAGTCAGGGATCGGGCTTCCTACGCCTTCGCGCTCATTTCGGTGGCGGCGGCTTTGGAGTTGGAGGACAACCGCATCAAGCAAGTCAGAATCGCGATGGGTGGCGTGGCCCATAAGCCCTGGCGGGCCTTGGAAGCCGAAAAATTGCTCGTCGGCAAGGAAGCGACGGCGGAAAATTTCAAACGTGCCGCCGACGCCGAAATGGCCGCCGCCCGGCCTTTGGAACACAATAAATTCAAAGTCGAACTGGGCAACCGCAGCATCGTCCACGCGCTGGAAATGGCGGCGCGGGGCGGGAAATCCTGATTTTATAAGCCAAAAATTTCATGGAAGACAAAAATAAAATGATCGGTTCGCCGCTCAGCCGCATCGACGGAATTCTGAAAGTGACCGGCAAGGCCGATTATTCGCTGGACCATCCGGTGGGGAACGTCGCTTACGCCGTGCTGTTCAAAAGCACGATCGCAGCGGGAAAGGTTACGGAGATTGACACCGCTCCGGCGGAAAAGTCGCCGGGGGTGTTAGCGGTCATTACCCATAAAAATGCCCCAAAACTCAACGAAAAAGGCGGTATCCGGGGCGGAGCGATGCTGCAAAGTCCGATAGTCGAGTTTTTTGGGCAAAATATTGGGATGGTTGTGGCCGAAACCTTTGAACAAGCCATTCACGCCGCGAATTTGATCAAGGTCAAATACCAGGAGTCCGCGCCCAAGGCCGACTTTGAAAAATTGGCCCCGGAAGCCAAACCCGCCAAAGACCGCGAGGACGAAAAGCGTGGTGACGTTAAGGCGGCGCTTGCCGACGCTGCCCACAAAATCGAGGAAGTCTATGGCACACCTATCGAGCACCACCACCCCATGGAACCCCACGCGGCCATTGCCGAGTGGCTGGGGGATCGCCTCACGCTGTACAGCAGCGCCCAAATCATAAACGGCGCGCAGAACGCTGCCGCTAAAACACTCAATCTAAAACCGGAAAACGTGCGGATCGTGTCGCCCTACATTGGCGGCGGCTTCGGCTCCAAGGGCGGGCAGTGGGCGAATTTGGTACTGACCGCCGTGGCCGCCAAAGTGGCTAACCGCCCCGTAAAGCTGGCCCTGACGCGTAATCAGATGGTCAATTCGGTGGGACTGCGACAACGCAACCACCAAAAAATCAGCCTGGCCGCGACCGCCGATGGCAAGCTAACCGCCCTGGCCCATGAAACCACGACCCACACCGCCATCGACGAGGAATTTGTGGAAGGCTGCGGCGATTGCTCGAAGGTAATGTACGACACGCCGAATTCGCTCATCAGCTACCGCGTCGTGCCGATGCACACCATCCTGCCGACATACACGCGCGGGCCAGGCAAAGCCACGGGCAGCTTTGCGCTAGAATCCGGTATGGACGAATTGGCATACAAACTGAACCTGGACCCAATCGAGTTTCGCCTGAAAAACGAGCCGCCGCGCGACCCTTCCAACGGCAAGCCCTGGTCCACCCGCGCTACAGTGCAGTGTTTGCGCGAGGGAGCCAGAGCCTTCGGCTGGGAGAAGCGCAAGCCGCAGCCCCGGCAGAGCGAGCAGGGCGATTATTGGGTCGGTTACGGCGTGGCTTGTGGCACCTACCCGGCCCACCAAAGGCCAAGTTCAGCCAACGTAAAGCTGAAACGTGAGGGCAGCAACGTGCGGGCCACCGTCGAACTCGCCGCCGCTGACCTCGGAACGGGTACTTATACCATCCTGGCCCAAACCGCCGCCGACGCGCTGGGCGTACCCGTCGATAAAATAACGGTCAAAATCGGCGACTCCGACCTGCCGCCCGCCGCCGGGTCGGTGGGTTCGGTGGGGGCCATGAGCTACGCCAACGTGGTGAACGATGTTTGCCAAAAAGCCACGGAGGAACTGATCGCCAAGTCCGGCAAGCAGTTTTTTGCCCGTCCGACGGCGGCGCAACTCATGGTTTCGGAAAAAATCGCCGACTTTCAGACCCAAACCCATTCCGAAGCTCCCGCCAGCGCGGAAGAATACTCGTCCCACAGCTTCAACGCCAATTTTGCCGAAGTTTGGGTGCATAAGCACACGGGCATGGTACGCGTACACCGTTTCCTGGCCGTAACCGGGGCGGGTCGAATCCTGAATTCCAAAACCGCCCGCTCCCAGATTATCGGCGGCAATGTGTGGGGCATCGGCATGGCCCTCACCGAGGAGTCGACCCTCGACCCGCGCCGGGGCAATTTCGTCACCCGCTCATTGGCGGACTACCACATCCCCGTCAATCTGGACATCGGCACGATGGAGGTCATTTTCATTCGCGAGGAAGACACGGCGTCCAACAAATTGGGCGTGAAGGGCATCGGCGAAGTAGGCATAGTCGGCGTGGCAGCGGCAGTGGCCAATGCGGTATTCAAC
>JBBSKK010000215.1:0-5996 GCA_038256395.1 Cytophagales bacterium
GCCTCCATCAACCCCGATTGCGCTGCCGATTTTGCAAAAATTATAACCTGCCGCTATGTGACCGCCCATCCGCTGGCCGACCTTTACGGCGTGGAGTACGCTGCCGTAATGAAAAACATCGTGGCCCTGGCCTGCGGCATTACCTACGGCCTGGGCTACGGCGACAACTTTCAGGCGGTTATGGTCTCCAACGCTATGCAGGAAATCCGCCGCTTCGTAACCGCCGTCGATCCGCGCGAACGCGAAATGAGCGCTTCGGCTTACCTCGGCGATTTGCTGGTGACGGCCTACTCGCAATTTAGCCGCAATAGGTTGTTTGGCAACATGATCGGGCGTGGGTACAGCGTGAAGGCCGCGCAGGTGGAAATGAAAATGATCGCCGAAGGCTATTACGCCACTAAGAGCATTCATGCGATGAACGAAAAGTACGGCGTTGCCATGCCGATTACCGATTCTGTTTATCGGATTTTGTACGAGGGCGCTGGACCGGGTTTGGTGATGGATGCGTTGAAGGCAAAACTTCAATAACACCTCACCTCAAACAACGCCGCCGGGGAGTCCGCCGAAGGATGTTTTAGCCTGATTTTCAAATTAGTAGTCTCCACAGGCGAATCGAACATAATCACGTTCCTAGTTTGGTGGTTTTCTTTTTTCTCAAAAACTACTTCGTCTTTATCATTCAGTAGCTGGTATTCCCGAACACAGAAAGGCATCACGTTTTCAGGATGTTGGATGAGAACGTTCTCGGCGGGGTGGTCGAAGTCGGTGTCGAAGAAAAGCTCTACGCGGCTGATTCGCTGTTTCTCCGGCCACGTCAGCTTAAGGGTCGGCTGTGAGTCGGCGAAGTCCGCCACCCATGCGTTGGATTGGCTGGTGGGGCGTTGAACACCGTTGCGCACGTTCTCAGCTTTGTAGCAATTTATTCCCTCCTCCACTTTAAACGCCAGATTTTTGCCCTTCGGACGACGCTGGGGCGTCCAGAATTCAAAAGTGTCTACGCCGAGGTCTTCCGTGGGTTCCTGTTTGCCGTAGTTGGACACGGCGGGGTTGGTGGCGTTGAAAACCGAGAGCAAACCCGTGATGCGTTGCGGGGAGAATTTCAGGGAGACTTTATCGTGTTTCTGGATGGTCAGGAATGCGTACGCTGCAGCTTCAAACTGGGTATTGAAATCCAGTTGAACGCAGTTTCTTCCTTTTTGTAAAGACATCGTTTTCTTCTCCAAAATTACGTCCGGCGAATGACTGTCCGGGCGGCTGCATATCCTCAACTCCACTTCCAAATCCGTAGGCTCCGAAGCGTAAGGGTGGATCGTGACTTGCGGCATTTTTCCTTTTGAAACTGGAATCATCTGCGCCGTGGCGAATTCCATTGGTATAGGCTCCAATTCTTCGGGTAATTCCGTTAAACGTAACGTGCTGGACGACAATATTTTGGCTTTTTGAACCAAATCAGTATCGTCTTTCAGTCTCAGATTGGGTATGTGTTGCCCACTTTTCAGCAATTCTTTTTGCAGGAGTTTCACGTTTTCTTCTTGGGCAAGATCGGCGGGTAGCCAGCCGTTTTTACGGCAAATTGCCGCCGCCATGCCCACCGCCTGTCCGCCGTGGGCGCTGGTAGCCATCACCCGCGACGAGCCGAAGGCCACGTGCGAGGCCGAGATGATGCGCCCGGCGATGAATAGATTCTTGACATTTCGGGAATAAAAACTGCGATACGGAATACCGTAAATGCCCTTGCTATGCCATTGGTTGCAGCCGGGTTTTTCGCTGAATACGCCATCGGCAGGGTGCAGGTCGATGCTCCAGCCGCCGAAGGCCACGTCGTCATAGTGCGGGCGTTGCTCCACGATGTCCTGCTGAATGAGCATATAGTCGCCCTCGAAACGGCGGCTTTCGCGCTTGCCGGGGATGGTACCCACCCATTCGAGCGTGAGGTTTTCAGCTTCGGGGAAATTGCCGGAGTTTTTGATGTAGTCCCACACGCCATAGATCACCTTCCAAAGTTCCCACTTGATGGTTTCGGTTTCGTGGACGGTGTCGAGCCGTCCGCCGTACTCGAGCCACCACAGCCAGCAGCCGAATTCCTGGGTGTTGAAGCGACGGAATTTGGGGATTTCTTTGGTGACGTCAATGGCGAAACTCGGCGCGACGTACTTCACGGGCTTACCCACGTCTTTGGAATAAAAATACATCGAATGCCCCAGCAACTCGCCATACTCCGCCGTGGGCGCGAATTTCTCGCCAAACTCCTCGCTCGATTCGGCGCCCATGCGGAAGGCTGCCCCCGAAAGAAAACCCACGATACCGTCGCCCGAAGCATCGCAGAACAGCGGCGCCGAAAGTTCGTACTGCGTAGAGTTTTGGGAACAAAAGGCGATGATTTTGGTGATTTTGTCCGGGTCGTCGGCGTCTTTTTCCAGTTCATACACCGCCGTGTTGAGCAGCAAAGTAATATTGGGTTCGCTCACCACTTTTTCCAGTGTAATCGTATCGAAGATTAGTGCGTTGCCTTCGGGGTTGCGGTACATATTCTCGACCAGCAACTCATCGATTACGCCGCCTTCCCGAGCCCAACGGTTGTTGTTGCCCATGTGTGAGGTAGCACCAAGCACCCAGAGCCGAACTTCGGAGGAGGCATTGCCGCCCAACACCGGACGGTCTTGTACAAGTATGACTTTGATGCCCGCGCGGGCGGCGGTAATGGCGCAGCAAACGCCCGATAGCCCGCCACCGATGACGACGAGGTCGGCAGTGAGTTCGGTTTTATTGGCGTTTCTTTTTGTGGTAGGATTCGCAGTTATCATAAAGGTCTTTATTTAAAATCAGTATTTTTGCTAAAAATGCACTTCATTATGGCTGTATCACAAGCACAAGCACCCAACCGACTCAGTAATCTGCAATTGGAATTACTGAAACTATATTCGTACAATGTCTCAGACGAGGAGGTAGGAGACATAAAAAAAATGCTGGCCGATTATTTTTCAAAAAAAATCGACGAGGAAATGAATCAACTTTGGGAGGACAAAGCTTGGGATGCTCAGACCATCGAGAATTGGAAAAATGAGCATCTGAGAAGTACTCGTAACCCGTGAAAGCAGTACTAGATATTAATGTTCTGCTGATTTCATTACCCAAAAAATCTCCGTATCGGCCTATTTTTGATGCAATCAAAAATGGAAGATTTGAAATGGTCGTTAGCAACGATATTCTATTCGAATACCACGAAAAATTAAGTGAGAAGGCTTCTTCTTCCGTAGCTGATAACGTAATCAAACTACTACTTTCTCTTAACAATGTCACTCGGCAAGATATCCCTTTCGAGTGGGGACTTATGCATAATGATCCAGATGATAATAAGTACGCGGACTGCGCCTTGATTGCCAATGTCGATTTTTTAGTATCTGAGGATAAGCACTTTAACATATTCCGAGAAATAGAATTCCCTCTTTTAAAGATCATTCGGATTGATACTTTTTTAACCTACTTCATATAATTAGTACAACTGACATTTAGTTTTTTACTCTAACCTCGTACTCCGCTTTCGGATCGAGGTTTTTGATAAATAAATGTTCGGTGCGGGCCGAGGGTACTTTTACGGTCTGCCAATCCTGCGGACTTTTACTGACTTTCCGATACTCGAAAGCGTAGCCCGTGGCCTTCTTCACGGGTTCGTAAATGACGAGTAATTCGTTCCCTAGTTTCACAGTAGCCTTGATTTCGGTGAGAGGTAACGGCAGGCCACCGTCGGGTGTGATGCGCCGCTCGGGCGACCATTCGCCGAGGGCGTAATTGTCGCGCATACTTTGCAGGCGGTAGAAATACGGCTTGCCATTCTCTAATCCGGTCACGTGGAGCGTACCGGGGTTAGTAGTTTGAATGGTTTTGGCTTTGGTATAGTCGCCCGCTTTTTCGGTCACCTGGATTCGGTAGAAATAGTCGTCGTTCAGCGTCGCGTAGCCTACCGAAAAACCACGGTCTTTAGATTCATCGTACTGGATGACAGGTGGGGCGAGTTGCCTTATGAGTTTTAATACCTTGCTTTCTGAGGCAGTTTCTCCCTTCGGATTGATAGCTACCAGGGCGATTTGATAATTTTCTCCAATTGTCAAGCCGTTCACTTCCAGATAATCGCCAATTGTAGCTTCGGACTCTTTGCCCAAATCCCCAATTCCGTACTTCAATTTGTATTCAGTAGCCGAGGGGATTTTATCAAAAGACACCCGCACCGCTCCCGAATTCGCCTGAACTGAATTCATCACCGTACTGAAAGTGAGGACGTCTTTCATTGCCGGAGCCATCGGCTTTTTGAAGAAGAGCGTGGTGTCGTACACCGCGTAATTGGTTGGCGAAACAACCTCTATTTTGAGCGCAGCGGCGTTGGGGTTTGTTTGCCAATCGGTGGGAAATAATAAATCGGAGTCACCGGGATTTGTCGTGGGGATTTTCTCAAAACCCACTTCCAGCGTTTGCCCTTTTGCCCCCAAAACTTGCCAAACTAAGTGATAGCCACGCAAGACGAAAGCGGGTAAATCCAGTTTGACATGTGGGGTAATTACTACTTGCGCAGATTTGTCCGTCAGATTTTTTACGGAAAGTTTTCTAATGGGTGCAAACTCCTTCCGCATCGAATAGTAGGCGCGTTTTTTCTGCCGATATACATCCACAACGCCCCAGGGGCGGTTTTCGGTCAATTCCTTGGTGCCAAAAAATGCCGAGCGATAGTCGTTGAACGTCCAGAGCGAGCCGCCTACCAAATAAGGATAGTACCGAATGGAATCCACCATCGCGCTGGCGTCGATGTCAGTATCGAGATTCTCGCTGAGCTGACTTTCGCCAAATTCGGTGTAGAAAAGGGTTTTGTCAGGATAGAGTTCGTGCTGTCGCCGGGTAACGGGGCCGAGGTTTTTGCCATACTTATTAATCATTCCCAAATCCGAAAACTGAATGATATCGTTGGGCTGAGTGGCAGTGTGGCTCACGGTAATCGCCAGCCTAGTGCTGTCCTGCCGATGTGCGTCGGCAATGGCACCTTCGACGTATTTTAAGGCCGAGGGATTGTGACCAATCTCGTTGCCAACCGACCAGCCGATGATGGCCGGGTGGTTGTATTCATTGGTAACCATTCGGTTTAACCATTCTTTTGGGAGCGGATCGTTGGTGTCCGCCATAGCGTCATATCCCCATAGCGACACTTCTTCGAAAGTCATCAGGCCGCGCTCGTCCAGATAGTCCAGCACTTCTTCCGGCAAGGGCAAGTGGCTCACCCGGCAGAGGTTGGCACCCGCTTGCTTCATTAGGTCGATGTCTTCCTTGTAGCGCCATTCGGGGAAGGTGTTGCCGTTGGTACGGTCGTCGGGTACGAGGTTGTATCCCATCAGCCGCACGGATTCGCCGTTGAGTTTGAGTTGGTAGTTCGCGTTGTCCACCTCGATTTTACGGATGCCAAAGCGGCTGATTTTTTCCTGCGTTTTTTCCTCGTTTCCCCTAATTGACACGATGCTGGATTTGTACAAAAACGGGTCGTCGAAATGCCACAGGTGGACTTGGTTTTTGGGTAGAACGGTGGAAATTACGGTGGATTCTATGCCGCCAGCGGGAACCGTAAAACGAAAACCCAGCGGAGGGCCGACCGTTTTTCCGTGAGACATCATTTGAATTTCTCCTGCCGCCACAGCGGGTTGGTCACCGTGGTTTTGGTAGAAAATTCGGGTCGATATGGTGGCGGTGCCTTTTTCCAAATCTGGCAATGCTGTGATGTGCTGCCGCACAAAACGGAGTTGGTCGGTCACTTCCAGCGTCACCGGACGCCGGATGCCGCCCCAATTCCAGATGGCTCCGCGCCGGAAAGTGTTATCAGCGCGCACGACGAGGACGTTGGGTTTGTCGTAAACCAAGTAGCGCGAAATCTCGAACTCGAATGGTAAGAACCCGATTTTGTCGGTACCCAAAAGACGGCCATTGAGCCAAACTTTGGCGTCGTTATAGACGGCCTCGAA
>JBBSKK010000216.1:0-5992 GCA_038256395.1 Cytophagales bacterium
GCCCGCCGCCCGATCCCGATGTTCACACAAATAAATTCCCTGCCAGGTACCCAGGTTGAGGCACCCCCCGGTAATGGGAACACTCACCGAACTACCCAAAATCGCCGCTTTCAAATGCGCCGGCATATCGTCGCTGCCTTCGTAATTGTGGACGTAGTAGGGCGCATTTTCGGGAACCATCCGGTTGAAATGACTCTCGAAATCCTGTCGCACTGTCGGGTCGGCATCCTCATTGATCGTCAGGCTCGCCGATGTATGTTTGATAAATACGTGCAGAATTCCCGCTCTCATAGAGCTCAATTCCGGCATTTCCCGCTCTACCCGCTCGGTAATCAAATGAAAACCACGAGGAAAAGCGGGCAAACGAATATCTCGCTGAAAAACCTGCATATGAATTAATTATCGACAACCACCCTCGCCGCCCCCCGACTCGTACCTGTGCCGCAGGCGTTTTTGAGCGAACTGATCGTAAAATCGGTAGTGGCTTTAGGTGATACCGAAATAATGTACGGATTCAGAAAAGTACCCTGCACCGTTCTGCCGTCCGAGAGTGTAAACGACCAGGGCGGCAGGCCGTTCTTGAATTTGAGCCGGATGCGGGCAGAATTGCCCGGCGTAATGGCCCCTTGGCCCGAAACTTCGCCTACGGCCATGTCTGGCGCCACGATCTGGATATCCTGCGCCTCGCTGGCCACACCCGGTGCGGTGGCCACGATGCGGATGCGGTAGGTCGAGACGGTATCGCGCATCGTGGGAGGCGTAATTTTCACTTTCAGCGGACTTTCCTTGCCCGTGGTAGGCATGTCGGCGTAGCGGCCCGTGCTGTCGGAAACCTGCACGATGAATTTGTTGGCAGCATAAAATCGGCCCGTCGTCGTGAACGGCACGGAGATTTCGCCGCCCGAGCAGATCAGGGTTTGGGAAGGCTTTTCCATCACAATGTTGGAAGGCGGCACGTCCACCGCCACGTAGGCGCTGCCGCTGAAAGTACCCACGCCGCACAACCCGCCCGCCGAGGTAATTTTGTAGGTCGTCGTATTGTAAGGCGACACTTTGATGGTATAGGGCGAGGTTAAAATATTGTTCTCGTAAGTACCATCGGAAAGCAGCACAAACCACGGGCCGCCGCCCTGGAATTGCAGGGCAAGGTCGGCGGTGCCTCCTTCTTTCAACTTGATGGAATCCCTTTGCAGCACCGTTTGCGTGGGGGCGGCGATGGTGATGCGGGTACTGTCGCTGACCAGCCGAGGAGAGGTGGAGATCACCCGCAGGGTGTAGTCGCCCATAGCCGTACCCGCCGGAACGCGGGCCATGACCGGGGCGGTGGTGTCGCCGGAAGTGATGTTTTTGAATGCACCCTTGCCGTCCGAAACCTGCACCAGAAAATTATTGCCCGCTTTGTAGGCCCCCGTCGCGCTGAAATTGACCTGAAAGGGTGTGTTGGTACAAACCCGGTAGCCTTTGTCGGGGTCTTTTAAAGCCAGGCGCGGTTCGGGATTGGCGTCCACGTTGACGATTACGCTGCCGTCCACCGTGCCGCTGCCGCAGGCGTTGGCCACGCCTAGCAGCTTGTAGGTAGTGATTTTTTCGAGCTTTGTGGAAAAATAATAAGGGTTGGTGACCGTCTCGGTGATCGTCGTGCTGTCGGACAACTGAAACGACCACGGCCCCGAACCCGTGAAGCTGACCCGCAACTGCGCGTCCTGACCGGGCATGATGCGCGAGGAAGTGGAGCCATCGGCGGATTCAAGCCGCGCCGTGGGCGTGGGCAGCAGTCGCATCGGCACCTCGCTGCCGACTACCGCCGGACTGGTCGAGACGACCCTCAGCCGGTACAAATGTCCGCCGCGCTTGTCCGCCGGTACGGTCGCCACGATCGGCCCTTTTTTGACCCCCTCCGAAATAACGACGAAGTTTCCCCGGACATCCACGAGCTGCACCGAAAAAACGTTGTCGTCGTTGAACGGCCCCTGTGGCGTGAATGGCACCATAATCCGGCTGCCGGGACAAACCGAGTAGTACGACACATTGCCCGTGCGGATAGCGAAGGTCTGGATGCTATCCGCGATGTTTTTGCCGAATTGATCGGGCTTTTTTTCGGGTTCGACCATGTCGCGGTCGGGGTTGGTCAGCGACGTGTCGGCTTGTGGCACACTGGGTATGATCTGCGCTTCGACGGAACCCACTACTATCAGGAACAGACAAAAGGAGAAAGCAATCGAAAAGACTCTATTCATTAATTGAGCGATTTGGCACTTTTCCCAAACGAAGAAATGGAGTGATGAATTATGATGGGGGGCGCCCATGCGCTGATGAGTTATGAACATTTGTTTTAATGCATCGGTACCAGCCGACTGCCGCGCAGCACGGGTACGACATCGTAAAGATCAGTTTGCAGCGAATACGAAATGTCTTTCTGGATGCCCAGCCGCTGCAAACGCCGCACGTGCGAGGAGTTGGCCACAAAATTGAGCAGATTGCCCCGGCCCTGCTGGTATAGCCGCTGCGCCATCAGCGCGGCATCTTCCACCAACATGAATTCGTCTTTCAAAGCCTCGGCCAAAGCCCCGGCAAAGAGCGTGTCTTCCAGATTAGGCCGCCCTTTCCAGCCCGCGCACAGCACCAGCACGTCGTACTGCTCGGAACGGAGTTCGTTCACCAAGGCCCCCAAATTCAGAAACGCCCCGATCAACACCTTCACCGCCGCCGACCTGGCCTTGGTAATGGACAGAGTGCCATTGGTCGTCGTCATGGCAATGTGCGAACCAATCAGCCGTTCGGACATATAACTGAACGGCGAATTGTCCAAGTCGAAACCCTCGACTTTCATAGCATTGCGCTCGGCGGCGGCGAAGTAGCCTTTCTCCTGCAACGCCTTGCACTCTTCCACTGTGGCCACGGGCGTAATGCTGCCCACGCCGTAGGCCAGCCCCGTCACCATGCAGGAGGTAGCCCGAAAAATATCCGCCACCACCACGATTACGTTATCAAGTTGATGCAAATGCAGCAAATCCGGCGTAAGGCAAACGTCAAGTTGTTTCAAAAGAAGGGGGGTGTTAAGTGAATCGAAGGTTTAATAAGGCACAAAGTTCCAAAGGCACAAAGTTCACTTCAGAGTGTTCCGCAAAGTGTCTAATTGAACAGATATGGCACTATGTTCTACTTTGTGCCTTTGGAACTTTGTGCCTCTGTGCCTTCATAAAAAAGGCATCTTCACCACCCGTGCCCCCAGCAGCCTGTCCCGCACTTTCACGGTAATTTCCGTGCCGGGTTTGGCGTAGGCGGTGGGGACGTAGCCCATGCCGATGCCTTTTTGGAGCGTGGGCGAAATGGTGCCGGAGGTGACTTCGCCGATTTTTTCACCTTCCAGATTGCAGAGGTCGTAGTGGCCGCGCGGGATGCCTTTTTCTGTCAGCTCAAAACCGACGAGTTTACGGTGCAGGCCATTTTCTTTTTGCGCTTTCAGGTCCTCGGCGTTGACGAAGCTTTTGTTGAATTTTGTGACCCAGCCCAGGCCCGCTTCCAGCGGTGAGGTTTGGTCGTCGATGTCGTTGCCGTAGAGGCAGTAGCCCTTTTCCAGCCGCAGCGTGTCGCGTGCGCCCAGGCCCACGGGCTTGATACCGAACTCGGCCCCGGCGGTAAAAATGGCCTTCCACATCGCTTCGGCGTCTTTGTTCCAGACATAAATCTCAAAACCGCCCGCCCCGGTGTAGCCCGTGGCCGAGATGATGACGTCGTCGATGTCGGCCATCGTTCCCGTCTTGAAGGTGTAATAGTCCATCGCGCTCAGGTTCTCGTCCGTCAATTTTTGCAGCGTGGCGGCTGCCTTGGGCCCCTGCACGGCCAAAAGGCACATTTGGTCAGAAATATTTTCCATCTCCACGCCTTCGTTGTTGTGGCTCTTTATCCAGTTCCAGTCTTTTTCGATGTTGGAAGCGTTGACTACCAGTAAATAATCTTCTGCATGTCGGCGGTACACCAGTAGGTCGTCCACCACGCCGCCCGTGGCGTTGGGCAGGTAGCTGTATTGCACTTTCCCGTCGAAAAGTGCCGCGGCATCGTTGGCCGAGACTTTCTGAATCAAATCCAGGGCTTTCGGGCCTTTTAGTGTGAATTCGCCCATGTGCGACACGTCGAAGACACCCACGCCATTGCGGACAGTATGGTGTTCATCCAGGTCGGACGAGTAGCGGACGGGCATCTCGAAACCCGCGAAAGGCATTATTTTAGCGCCTAGTCCGACGTGGAGGTGGTGCAGGGGAATTTGTTTCATGGGGTTGGTGGCGGTTGTAATATGGGGCAAAAGTAGGGAAGAAAAGGCACAAAGGCACAGAGGGGCAAAGCGGGGTGCCCCGTGGCGCACAAAGTTAAAAAAAGGTGGGTAACGGATGGCGGCAAGCGTCTTTTAAGTTCGGTCAAAGTCAAATTGTTTTTCAGTTGTTTACTGTTATTGCGTCAACTTTTATGAAAAAAATAATTTTTCTTTTCCTCCTCACCACTTCCCTCCAAGCCCAAACCTTCAAAAACCCGCTTCTTCCCGCCGGGGCCGACCCGTGGTCGATTTATCACGACGGCTATTACTACTACATGCACACGACGGGCAAAGACCTAAATATCTGGAAAACCAAGGACCTCGCCCAACTGCCCGAGGCCAAGAAAGTGACAGTCTGGACGCCGCCCGCTACCGGAATGTTTTCTAAGGACATCTGGGCCCCCGAACTTCATTTCCTGCGCGGCAAGTGGTACATCTACTTCGCCGCCGATAACGGCGAAAACAAGAATCACCGCCTCTACGTGCTGGAAAACGCTTCGCCCGACCCCACGGCGGGTGAGTGGACGATGAAAGGCAAGCTCGAAACCCCGCAGGACAAGTGGGCCATCGACGGCTCGGCCTTTGAACACAAAGGTCAGCTTTACATGACCTGGTCGGGTTGGGAGGGCGACGAAAACGGGCGGCAGGACATCTACCTCTGCAAGATGAGCAATCCCTGGACCTGCGTCGGCAACCGCATCCGAATTTCCGACCCGCGCTACGCCTGGGAACAGCACGGTCTGCTGACCAGGCCCGGCCCTGACGATAAGCCGATCGTTCTGGTCAACGAAGGCCCACAGTACCTCGCCAGTCCCAACGGGCGGGTCAATATCATCTTCTCGGCCAGCGGCTGCTGGACGGATTTCTATTCGCTGGGTATGGTCTGGGCCGAACCCAACGCCGATTTGATGAACCCCAAATCCTGGCAAAAACACCCGACGCCCGTTTTCTGGGCGCACGATGTCAAGAATACCTACGCGGCGGGTCACAACAGCTTTTTCAAATCGCCCAACGGCAAGCAGAACTGGATTCTCTACCACGCTAATGCTGAGCCGGACCAGGGCTGCGGCGGCAAGCGCGCCCCCCGGATGCAGCCCTTCACCTTCGACGCCGAGAACGAACCCGTCTTCGGCGACCCGCTGCCGCTGGGGGTTGAAATGAGCGTGCCGAGGTAAATGTGGTACGGGCTTCCAGCCCGTTTTTTAAAACCTTAACAAATCATTCTCCATGCAAACTACCCGCCGAAATTTTGTCAAAATCGCCAGCCTCGGCTCAGTCGGTTTGGCAACGCTTTCTTCCTTTAATTTTCAACCCTATTTCGCCCAAGACCTACCACGCGCGACGCCCGAATCGCAGGGCGTGGACACGGAGGGGATTTTGAATTTCCTGCAAGCTATTCAGGTGTCGGACCTGGAATGGCACAGCTTCATGCTGCTGCGACACGGCAAGGTAGTGGCCGAGGCCTGGTGGAAGCCCTTTGCGCCCGAATATAAGCACACGCTGTATTCGCTTTCCAAGAGTTTTACCAGTACGGCCATCGGCTTTCTGGTGAGCGAGGGGAAGATTTCGGTGGACGATCCGGTTCTCAAATTTTTCCCCAAGGAAGTTCTGCCAGATCTGAGTGAAAACTTGAAGGCGATGAAAATCAAAAACCTGCTCACGATGAACACCGGGCAGGAC
>JBBSKK010000217.1:0-5953 GCA_038256395.1 Cytophagales bacterium
TGAATATCAATTATGAATTTAAGTAAACCAAAACTTAGGTCATACTAATCTAAAATTAAAAAAATGGGTACTTAAAATATAGATTTAAAAGAAAAGCTGGTGGCTGATTTCCGTTCGCGGGAGGGGGCGATGAACGGTGAGGCAAAAACGCCGCTGCATCGGACGCGGCAGAAGGCGCTGGCCCGGTTCGAGGAGTTAGGATTTCCTACCCCCAAGAACGAGGAGTGGAAGTACAGTAATGTCAGGAACCTGACGACTCAGGATTTTGATTTTGGCGGAACCCACGCGGTTACGGCGGCGGATATCGAGAACGTTAAGATTCCAAACCTGACCGGGAACGTTCTTTATTTTATTAATGGAAAATACGAGGCCGGACTTTCCAGCATCGTGTCGCCCGCATCGCAGGTTTCCATTCAGCCTTTGCGGGAGGCTTTGGCCGCTCAGCCCGAGTTGGTGAGCACCTATTTTGGAATGCTGGCCGATACGCAGGGCGAGGCTTTTACGGCTTTGAACACCGCCTTTGCGGGTGAGGGTGTTTTCATCCACGTACCGAAGGGCAAAGTGGTGGAAGAACCCATCGTGCTGTATTTCATCAACGATACCCGATCGGGTAACGTGGGAGCGCAGCCGCGCAATTTGTTCGTCATCGAACCGAACGCGCAGGTGCAACTGACCGAAACGTTTTTGACGCTGGGCGAGTCGCCGGCATTTACCAACGCCGTAACCGAAATTCACGTGGCCCAGGACGCGCACGTGCAATACTATAAAGTACAGAACGACAGCGACGCGGCCTACCACGTCGGCACCACGCAAGTGCGCATGGCCGACAACTCGCATTTCTACGCCGCCACCGTTTCGCTGAACGGCGGCTTTACGCGCAATAACCTCAACATTGCCCTCGACGGCGAGCATTGCGACGCGCACATGTACGGGCTGTACTTCCCCGACGGCAAGCAGCACATCGACAACCATACCGTGGCCGATCACCGCAAGCCTAATTCGGAGAGCAACGAGTTGTACAAAGGCGTGTTGCGCGGCCAATCGACGGGTGTCTTCAACGGCAAGATTTTCGTTCGCGAAGACGCCCAGAAAACTAATGCCTTCCAGTCGTGCAAGAATGTGGTGCTGTCGCCGCAGGCGACCATGAACGCTAAGCCACAGTTGGAGATTTGGGCCGACGATGTCAAATGCTCGCACGGCACCACCATCGGACAACTGGACGACGAAGCGCTTTTTTACCTCCGCTCACGCGGTATTTCCAAAGCCGAGGCAATGAGTTTGCTCATGTTCGCTTTTTGTGAAGACGTCATTACGCAAATCAAGATCGAGCCGATTCGGACGTATTTGGAGGAGATTATTGCAGAAAAACTTTCGTAGTTCATGATGCTTTTAGAAACAAACCCCACCCAACTGGACATTGCCATAATCAGGTCGGATTTCCCGATTCTGAACGAGGTCGTAAACGGCAAGCCGCTGGTATATTTCGACAACGCCGCCACGACGCAGAAACCACGACAAGTGATCGATGCGCTGGCGGGTTATTATGAGCATACCAATGCCAATATCCACCGGGGCATTCATCACCTAGCCGAAAAGGCTACGGCAGATTTCGAGGCCACGCGTCGCCGGATTCAGAAGTTCTTGAATGCCCGTTTGCCGGAAGAAGTAATTTTTACCTATGGTACCACGGACAGCATTAATTTGGTGGCCCAGAGTTACGGCCGCGCCTTCCTGAAAGCGGGCGACGAGATCATCATCAGCACGATGGAGCATCACTCCAATATCGTTCCCTGGCAAATGCTCTGCGAGGAAAAGGGGTGCGTGCTGCGCATTATCCCAATCAACGAGGCGGGTGAGTTACTCGTGGACGAGTACGAAAAAATGCTCTCGGAAAAGACCAAATTTGTCTCCGTCGTCCACGTGTCCAACGCACTGGGTACCATCAATCCCGTAGCTAAAATCATTGAAAAAGCCCACGCCGTGGGTGCGAAGGTACTGATCGATGGCGCGCAGGCGACGTCCCACATCGATATCGACGTGCAGGCGCTGGACTGCGATTTCTACGCCTTTTCGCTGCATAAGCTTTACGGCCCGACGGGTATGGGCGTCTTGTACGGCAAAGAAGAAATCCTGAACGCCATGCCGCCTTATCGTGGTGGTGGCGAAATGATTAAGGAGGTCACGTTTGAGAAGACGACCTACAATGAACTGCCCTACAAGTTTGAAGCCGGCACGCCTAACATCGCCGACGTGGTCGCCGCCAAAACGGCCATCGACTACGTAGAGAATCTGGGTAAGGACGCCATCGCCGACTACGAACATTATCTTTTGCAATATGCGACCGACGCGCTATCGAGTATAGAAGGCTTGAAAATAGTAGGAACCGCCAAAGAAAAGGTGAGCGTGATTTCTTTCCTCATGGACGGAATTCACCACCAGGACATCGGCGTGTTACTCGACCAGCAGGGCATCGCTATCCGCACGGGCCACCACTGCACGCAGCCGCTGATGCAGCGCTTCGGCATTCCCGGAACCTCCCGCGCCTCATTCGCTGTTTACAACACGACCGAAGAAATCGACCGCCTGGTAGCAGGGCTGGAGAAGGTAAAGCGGATGCTGGGATAGGGAGGTTGTGTAATCGTTGAATCGTGTAATTGTTTAACTGACGTTGAATCGGCTTTTTGTGTAATTGTTCAATTCTACAGTAATTTTTATTTCTCAGTTGGAGAATCTTTTTAACAAAAAACAGTATTACAAATACACATCAGTTAAACGATTACACGATTACACAGTTCAACAACGGCAATGACTATTAAAGAAAAACAAGACGAACTCATCGAGGACTTTGCTCTTTTTGACGACTGGGAGAGTAAGTACGAATATATCATAGACATGGGCAAGCAATTAGCGCCTTTGCCCGAAGAATATAAGACCGAAGAGAATATTATTAAAGGTTGTCAGTCACGGGTATGGCTACACGCTGAAACCGACGGCGAGAACGTTACTTTCGAGGCCGACAGCGACGCAATTATTGTCAAAGGGTTGGTGAGTATGCTGGTCAAAGTTTTGTCCGGCCACAACGCTGAAGAAATCGCCCGAGCCGACCTTTATTTTATGAAAAAAATTGGCCTGCACCAGCACCTGGCCCAAACCCGTTCCAACGGCCTGGCTAGTATGGTGAAACAAATGAAGACGTATGGCTTGGCGTATCAAAGCTTAAATAGATAGGAGTTATGAGATATTAGATATGAGAGCTTTTGCTCAGATTCTCTTTTTCTCTCATAATTCATATCTCATATCTCATATCTAAAAAAACATGGAAACTACCACTCTTACCGAAGCAGAACTCAAAGAAGAAATCGTCAAGGCGATTAAGCGCGTGTACGACCCGGAAATTCCGGTGGATGTGTACGAGTTAGGCTTGATTTATGACCTGAAAATATTTCCGGTCAACAACGTCTATGTTTCCATGACTTTGACGTCGCCTGCCTGTCCTTCGGCTGGTACTTTACCAGGCGAAGTCGAGCAGCGCATCCGCGAAGTAGAAGGCGTCAACGACGTGAGCCTTGAACTTACCTTTGACCCGCCCTACACGACCGAAATGATGTCGGAAGAGGCTAGGTTGGAGTTAGGGTTTATGTAAGGAAGGGAGGCACATAGGCACAAAGTTCCATAGGCACAAAGTTTAGGAACTACGTTACCAGCAAGGTTCCACAGATCAACAAATCAACAAATACACAAATCAACAGCAATTCAACGATTACACGATTAAACACTTAAACAAAATAAAAGCTATGTATCCTCCACATTTAGTTACCCCCATGAAAGCCGACCTTACGAGTGTTGGTTTTCAAGAACTTTTGACCGCCGAGGCGGTAGATAATTTCATGACCAACGCCGAAGGCATCACGCTGGTAATGATTAACTCCGTCTGCGGGTGCGCGGCAGGTGCTGCCCGTCCGGGCGTGAAAGCCGCTTTGGCCAAGAGCGAAATCAAACCGGATAATCTGGTGACGGTTTTTGCCGGTGTCGATACCGACGCAGTGAACAAAATGCGCGAATACACGCTCCCCTACCCGCCTTCGTCGCCCGCCATCGCGATGTTCCGCGACGACGAGCTAATCCATTTCATCGAGCGTCACCATATCGAGGGACGCTCCGCTGAAATGATCGCCCAGCATCTGGTGATGGCGTTCGATGAATTTTGCGGGGAGAAAGCGTAAATTGGCTGTCAGCTATGGGCTTTCAGCAGTCTGCTTTTCTTTTCAGTAAATTGTAGCAAAGGCGATCATGAGGTCGCCTTTGCTTTTTTGAGGAAAACCAAAACCTTAACTCGTGCGTTAGAAAAATGAAATCCACCGCCATTATTCACTAACAGCACGGGCTGCCCCGTCTCTAATTCAAAATTGATATGAAAGGCCATCATTTTTCTAAATTTATCCCCGAGGAGCAGGGGCCGAATAGTAAGTTCGAGCAGTTGCTCAATATTTTTCAGCAACTGCTGCTCATGACTTCCGGCGATGTGGGCGAAGCCATGCAGTGGCTCAGCGAGTTGGACCGGCGTTATGGCTTAACCAACGACAACTACGGAATCGGCGATTTCTACGAAGATTTGAAGAAAAAGGGTTATATCACCGAAAAGGAAGGCGAAGGCCAGGTCGTGATGACGCCCAAAGGTGAACAAAGCATCCGTAAGAGTGCACTAGACGAAATTTTCGGCAAGCTAAAACGCTCTAAATCCGGTGGCAACCACCATACGCCCTATTCGGGAACGGGCGACGAGCTGAGCAGCGACGTGCGGCCCTATCAGTTTGGCGATTCGCTCGAACAAATTTCCATGACTGAGTCAATAAAAAACGCCCAGGTTAACCATGGCATCGGTGATTTTACGCTCATGGAGCAGGATTTGGAGGTAGTCGAGAAGGAGCAAAAAACGACGACTTCCACCGTGATGATGATCGACATCAGCCATTCCATGATTCTTTACGGCGAAGACCGCATCACGCCCGCCAAGAAAGTGGCGTTGGCGATGGCCGAGTTGATCAAAACCAAGTATCCCAAGGATTCGCTGGACATTATCGTCTTCGGCAACGACGCCTGGCAGATTCAAATAAAGGACTTGCCCTATCTGGAAGTTGGCCCCTACCACACCAACACGGTAGCAGGACTGGAACTGGCGATGGACTTACTTCGCCGCCGCAAGACGCGCAACAAGCAGATTTTCATGATTACCGACGGTAAGCCAACGTGTCTGAAAGAAGGAATAAAATACTACAAGAACAGCTTTGGACTGGATCGCAAAATCGTGAGCAAGACACTGACGCTGGCCGCCCAATGCCGCCGACTGGATATTCCGGTTACGACGTTCATGATTGCCTCCGACCCGTATTTGAAGCAGTTTGTCCAGAATTTCACCCAAGTCAACAACGGGCGGGCTTATTACAGTAATCTCGACGGCCTGGGAAGTTTCGTGCTGGAAGATTTTCAACGGAATCGCCGGAAGAATATAAAATAAGAGGGTCAAGTCAACGGCAAGTTTTGATTTTCAATTAGAATACAAAAAGGCTCCCGCTGAATTTCAGCGGGAGCCTTTCTAATTCAAGTCGAAATTGTCTGTTATTCCTTTGGAATGCGCAGTACCTGACCGGGATAAATTTTGTCGGGGTCGGATAGCATGGGCTTGTTGGCCTCGAAAATTTGGGGATACTTCTTCATGTCGCCGTACACTTCCTTGGCGATTTTGGAGAGTGAATCGCCGCTTTTCACGGTGTAATAAGTCGCTTCGGGAGCGGATTCGGCTACCGTCATATTGTTGTCCACTTCCGCCACACCTTCCACGTTACCTACCGCCAGCGCGATGCGCTCGGCGTCAGCTTGTTTTTCGACTTCACCTTCCAGCGTTACTTTGTCGCCGGAAGTCTTGACCTGAATGGTCTTATACGTGAGTCCCAAA
>JBBSKK010000218.1:0-5911 GCA_038256395.1 Cytophagales bacterium
CAGGAACACCAGATTTTTATCGTTCCAGGGCAGCGGCGTACAGTTGCTGATGGCGCAATCCACGCCCTCGGGCGACAGCGATCGGTCGCCGGGATCGACGGATTTCTTCTGGCGCTTGAGGTTATGGACGCGAGTTCCTTCCGCAAAGGTTTCACGGACAAACTCGGTCTGGATTTCGTCCAGCAAGTTGGCCGGGGCGGAGGTCAGGGCCGCTAATCCGGCGCGGGTTCTGACGCGGTTCAGATCGGCGAGGGCGGCAGCGGTGTTGCCTTTGCGGGCGTTCATCTCGGCCCGAATGAGCATAAACTCCGCTGAGCGGTAGATGACGACATTGCTGTTTACGCCCTGAACCGGGGTACGCGCTGTCCCCTGCGAACCCCATTTTTTGGGAAACCACAACTGATTGGGACTATCCCAGGGAGTAGTTTTAGCGGTGGCCTGAGTAGTGTCGATCAATGTTTTATAGCGCAAATCCTTACTGCGGTTGAAGTCGGCCAATTTTTTGAAACGCTGGCTTAGCCGGATGTCGGGGCCTGAGGTAAGGTTGTACACATCTTTGAGTTGAGCAGCGGTGTAGGGTCTTTGCAGGACGTAAGACCGCCGCAGGGGTGCGCCATTGACTGTCCGGGCGTTCCGCCCCGCCACGTTGACCAGCTCGAAAATGATTTCGTCGCGATTAGCGGCGGAGTTGACACCGGGCGTGATGCCCGTGCGCTGCCAGATATCTTCCAGCATCCGCTCGCCGGGGACGAGCGGGAAACGGGTGCCGTTGGGGCCCAGCAAACGGTTGCAGACCGCCAGGCAGCTATCGACGTTGTCCTGCTGCCAATACACCCGCGCCATCAACGCCAGCGCGGCCCACTTGTTGGCCCGAGGCTCGTACTCAGGCAAGTGAATGGCGGGGTCGTAATGGTCAGGCAGTTGTTTTTCGGCCTTATGCAAATCGACCAGGATGCTGTCGTAGGCGGCCTTTACCGTCCAGCGGGTATAGGACAGATCGCCGAAATCGGAGACGGAAGTAAACGTGGAAATCGGCCCCGGATGCGAGTTTTCGGGCGTGTAGCCCCAGGGATAGGCGATCAGGCGCAACTGCTCAAAAATACAGAGCGAACGCACAAAGCGGGCGTCGCCTTCCAGGCGGGCGCGTTGCAGCTCGATGTCGCGGCGCGGGTCGGTTGCGTTGGGCGTCTTGACCTGGTTGGCCCGGAGGAGTTCCAGCACAATATTGGCGTTGTTGATGCCGAAGGTGGACCATTGCATGAATTCCGCCTGGTAGCCGTAATCCACCTCACGCTGCCGCCACTGGTACACCAGCGACGAGCGGCTGGGGCTGTTGCGGTAGTTGACGTTGTTGACCGTTACTAAATCGGCGAAAGTCTCGCCCATCACCAGGGCATTACCCCCGAAAGCACTCTCCCGCCCGAAGCCCGCGTAGGCCCCGACCATCAGAATGTCCAGTTCCTCGACCGAATTGACGTTCGAGGCCGAAATGAGGGTTTTGGAAGCTACCTCGTCCAGGTAGTCGTTGCAACTGACACTAGCCCATCCCAGGGCCAGTAAACTTATAATACTCGCTATTTTTTTCATTGTAAGTAGGTATTAGGTTGTTAGTATTAGGTTTTGGAACAGGACTCCTTGAATGTTTAAACTCAAATTATTTTGAGCCGATAGCCGATAGCCCCTTAAAGTCCTATATTCAACCCAAAGAGAAACGTGCGCACCTGCGGCAGGTCGTTGTTGGTGATGCCGGGCGAGAGGTTGCTGGAAGCGGAACCCGCCCCGCCGCTGCGGAACACCTCGGGATCCCAGCCCCGGAACTTCGTAAAGGTCAAGAGGTTTTGGCCCGTTAGGTACACGCGAAGCTGACGCAGACGGAGCTTTTCGGTGAACTCGCTGGGAAAGCGATAGCCCAGTTGCAGGTTTTTCAACCGTACGAAATCCCCTTTCTGTAAGAACCGGGTGGACTCGAAGTTACGCGCGTTAGAGCGGTACTGCAGCAGCCGCAGGCCGTCGGATCCATCGAGCTGATCCACCAAGTTGCCCACATCGACTACGTTGGCGCGGAGTACCTGCCCTTCGTTGGGGTAGCTCTGCGCCCGCTCGGCCTGGTCGTAGATCCAGTTGCCGGTTTGGAAATAAAACAAGATGCTCAGGTCGAAGCCCTTGTAGTCGAAGGTGTTGTTAAGGCCGCCGAACATGGTGGGGTAGGGCGTCCGGTTTTCCAGAATAAACTGGTTGCCGTTCCCTACGTTGTTTCCGGCAGTTCCGTCCAGCTTTTGGCCCGTCTCGACCGTCTGCCCCGTGTTGCGGTTAACCTCGTTGTCGCGCTCGTAGAAAAGCTCGTTGCCCGTAGCGGGGTCGAAGCCCGCAAAACGCGCTATGTAGTAGTTGCCCAGCGGGTAGCCGGGCGTGGCGATGTTAGTTCCATCGATGATCTGAGCGGGATAGCGCAGGAAAGGAGCATCGTAGGTGGAAAGTACCTCGTTGCGGTTACCGCTGATGTTGAAATCAGACGTCCAGCGAAAATCGTTACGCGTGATATTGCGGCTCGTCAAACTCAACTCCACCCCCCGGTTCCTGACCGACCCCAGGTTGATGGTCATCGACCGATTGATCGTGCCGTAAAAGTTGCCAATGTTATAGTCGAGCAGCAGCCCGTCCGACACTTTATTATAAAAATCGAAAGTACCGCTTATTCGATCTTTGAACAGCCGGAAATCGGCTCCGATGTCGAACTGCGCGGTGGATTCCCAGGTTAGCCCGCTGTTGCCGGGGTTGGTGAACTGCCCGCCCTGAAGCCCGCCGTAAATGGCGGCATTATAGCCCACGAAGGTAAAAGTCTTTTGCCAGGCAAAGTTGCCGATCTCGGCGTTGCCCGTCAGGCCGTAACTGGCGCGTAGTTTCAGGAAATTGACGAATGAGCTCCCTTTGAGAAAATCCTCTTCGGAAGCGATCCAGCCCACCGAAGCCGCCGGAAAAGTAGCCCAGCGGTTTTCGGGGCCAAAGCGCGACGAACCATCGCTGCGCAGACTGGCCTCGATCAGGTAGCGGTCTTTAAAGGTGTAGTTGACCCGACCGAAAAACGACACAAAGCGGAATGAAAGTTCGTTATTGAAAACCACGGAGCGCGTGGTGTCTATGCCTTCCTTAGCCCCTTCCGGCACTCCCTCGGTAATGTACGTTTCGTTATCGCCGATCCGGCTTTGAACGCTGTTTCCAAGTAACACATTGATCCGGTGGTCTTTGCTCAGCTCACGCGTGTAGTTGATCGTGTTGTTCCAGTTTGAATTTCGGTTGATGATGTTGCGGTTTTCGGCTTTGCCGTTACCGTCGCGTTCGGCACCGTCGATGCCCAACGGGTAGAGCGTTTGGTTAAACACCGAGGCGTTGCGGCTCCGCTGGTAATCGAAGCCATACTCCGACCGCAGCACCAGGCCCGCGATGGGCGTCAGTTGCGCGTGGAAGGTGTTGATGGCCCGCAGCGTCTTGGTGTCGTTGGAGTAGTTGTTGCGGAAAAACACCGGGTTGGTGCCGATTGCCGTCCGGTTGTTGGTGCCGTTGCTGATGCCGTTGAAATAAGTGCCGTCGGGCAACTGCACCGGATAAGCCGGCAGGGCATTGGTAAGGCCGGCCCGGTAGGTGTTGCCCAGCGGCACCGTTGAGTTATTCAAGCCGTTCAGCGAGAGGTTGCCCCCAATTTGCAGCATTTTTATGGGCTTATAGTCGATGTTCAGACGTCCGCTGAGCCGCCGTAAATCCTGCCCGATCACGATGCCTCCCTCGTTATAGTAGGCACCGCTGGCAAATACCGAAAGCTTTTTGGTGCCGCCGCTCACCGACAGCGAAGCCTGGGTGTACTGCCCGTTGCGCAGCGTTTGGTCGAGCCAGTTGGTACTGGTGTTGTAGAGTGTCGTCGAATCGACCAGTTGGTTATCGAGCGCGGGAGCCAGGGTGCCTTTCAGGATGCCCGTTGGGAGCAGATTTACCAGATTGGTCGATTGGGGCGGCAAACCCGCCGCCGGATTGTTCGCGGCCGCCCGCTTCAGGATGTTGAAGTAGTCGGCCCCGTTGTCCACAAAATCGACGCGGTTGGTGGGGGTGCTGACGCCCTGCTGATAACTCAGGTCCAGCTTAGGCTTGCCCTTGCCGCGCTTGGTGGTAATGAGTATCACGCCGTTGGCGGCGCGGGACCCGTACAGAATAGCGGCGGAGGCGTCTTTCAAAACCTCCATCGAAGCGATGTCCTCGGGGTTGATCTCGGCCAGCGGGTTCATCGCCACGCCGCCCGTGCCGAAAGCACTGCTGTTGACGGGCTGCCCGTCGATCACGATCAGCGGCTGCGAATCGGAACTGATGGAAGCCACGCCGCGTACGTTGATGCGCACCGCGCCGCCCGGCGATCCACCCGCCTGCGTGATTTGCACGCCCGCTGCGCGACCTTGCAAGGCCACTTCGGGGCTGGCCGCCGTGTTCATGCTGATTTCGGCGGCCTTCACGGAAGCGATGGAACCCGTCACGTCGCGCTTGCGCTGTTCGCCGTAGGCCACCACCTGCACCTCTTGGAGTTGGTTGGGGTCGGGCAGCAGCGTTACGTCGATGACCGATTGATTGCTCACCCGAACCTCGCGGCTCTGTAAACCCACGAAACTATATATCAGTGTACTGTTCTCGGGAACGACCAGACTGTATCGCCCGTCGGCGGCGGTGGTAGTGCCGCGCGTAATACCCTTCACGGCCACGTTGACGCCGGGAATGGGGACACCCACTTCGTCGATGACCAGTCCGCTCACGGTGCGGTCGGTGGTGATCTCGGCTTGGTTTTGGATAAATTCAGGATCGGCCAGCGAACTGCGATTCGGGCGTCGCTTGGTGAGCAGAATCCGGTTTTCGATGACCTCGTAGTAGATCCCGACGGGCGTCAGTAGTTCATCAAGCACCGCTGAAAGCTTCCGGTTGGTCACGTTGAGCGAAATGCGCTGACCTGATTGGATGCGGGTGCTGTAGACGAATTTTACTTTGGCCTCCCGCTCGATTTGGCGGAGGGCGTCTTTCAGTTCGAGGTTCTTTTGGTTGAGCGTAACGGTGCGGTTGAGCACCTCTTGGGCGCGGGAGTCGTGCGCCAGAGCGATGCCGCCAAAAAGCGCGAGCAGGAGCAGTTGTGATAAAGTGATTTTCATAACCTTCCACAAGTTTCTGTGAATTGGTACGGGTTTTTTCATAATTTTAAGCGTTTTTTAATTGGTAAAAGGATTGAAAAACAGCAGACTCCCACAGATTGGCGTTTGTTGGAGGATGCACGATTGGGCCGGAAATGTTCGCAGCATTTCCGGCTTTTTTTGGTTGGTTGTTATTTGAGTTGTGATTAATTTGGATAAATAACTTTCGACTTTAATCTCTGAACTTTTAACTCTTTTAACAGCCGTCGCCGTTGATGAATACCACCGTACCGCGCTTATCATAAGTCGCCCCCACGGATTTGCAGACCAAATCAAGTTGAGTGAACATAGACAAATCGTGCAAGTCGGCGGTGATGCGGCAGTCTTTCACTGCCGGATTTGAAATGACAAACTCGATCCCGTACAGGCGGCTCAACTCGGCCAGAACTTTTTCAAAGGACGTTTCCTGAAAAACCAGCGTGGGCGGTGCCTCGGCGGGTAGTTCCAGTGGCACGGGTGCCTCCACAATCCCCGGCACAATGCGCTGTGTGGTAGCGTCGAACAGCACGCGTTGGTTCTGGGTGATAATCACGCCATTGTGTACCCCTTCACTCTGCCTGGCTTCGGCGTACACCGACACCTTGCCCTCCCGCACCGATACCTCGACGCTCTTTCCCCGGCTATTTTGCTTGATCCGAAAACTTGTTCCCAGTACTTCCGTCACCAAGTCGCCCGTATGCACCACGAAGGGCCGG
>JBBSKK010000219.1:0-5904 GCA_038256395.1 Cytophagales bacterium
CCGATTTTTTGGCCCAGTTCGGTTTGGAAAATGGGGAATTGTTGGCGGACGAAGTCCAGGTCGAGTTGTTTCATTGGTTCTTTTTTCAGCCTTTTTCAGGCAAATTGAAGCATTATCGTAAACAATTGTATTTCAAAACTATGCATTCCAATTTTGAAATTACATAGCTTCGACTTTGAATTTGCATAGCTTTTTTTGTAAAAAAACCTCAAAGCTTCTCCGTCAGCACCGCCAAACACATCTTTATCCCTTCCCGAAAATTACCGATGCGGATGTTCTCGTTTGGCCCGTGGATGTTGTTGTCGGGGTTGGGAATACGGATGGACACGGCGGGCAGGTCGAGGGTTTCAATGAAGGTCGCCATGGGCTGCGAGCCGCCCGTGGCGCGGATATTCACGTGCTGGTCTACGGCCCGCAGCATGGCTTTGTCCAGCCAACGGCCGATGTCGGAGTCGATGTCAGTGCGGAAAGGTTTGGTACCGATGCGGTAGTCGAAGCTGGCCAGCAGCGGGTACTTGGCCCGCTCGGCGCCGGTGGGTTCAGCCCTGGTGAGGTTGACGCCTTGTGATTCGATGTGTTTTTTTACCAAATCAACCATGCGCTGACCCTCGGTTTCGGGTACCAGCCGGATGTCGATTTCGGCCACAGCAGTGGAGGGAATAATCGTCCTGACCTCCTTCCCAACCCAGCCCGCCCGCATCCCGCGCACGTTCAGGCTCGGAAACTGCATGGATTCCTCGTAGGTCACACCCACTTTTTCGGCTTGGCTGATGCCAAGGCGTTGGTCGAGTGCGGGAAGGTCTTCGGGAATGGCGGCGAAGATTTTCTTGTCGGCTTCGGAGATTTTAATGCCGTCGTAAAAACCGTCGATCAGTACCCGTCCGTCCTTGTCCTTCATGCTGGCGAGAATTCTGGCCAGCGCAAAGGCGGGATTTGGGGCGTAGTTGCCGTACTGGCCGCTGTGCAGGTTTTCCTTTGCGCCAAACACCGTCAGCGTAATGGTGGCAATGCCCCGCGCTCCGAAAGTCAGCGTGGGCAGATTGGAAATATGGCGCGTTCCGTCCATAATGAGCAGTCGGTCAGCGGCCAGCAGATCGCGGTGATCCTGTACGAGTTGCGCGATGGTCGGCGAACTCATTTCTTCCTGAAAATCCATGATGACCTTGATATTGAAATCTGCGGCAACGCCCTTGCCCCGCATGATTTTCAGGGCCGTCATAAAGCAGGAAGCCGGGCCTTTAGAGTCGGAAGCCGAGCGGGCGTAGATTTTATCATCGAGGTCGATGGCCGTATCCAGCGATTTCCAATCGACGAGTTTGCCGTTTTTGTCCTTAATCACGGCTTGAAAAGGACTAGGCTGATTCCAGGCTGACGAATCCACGGGCTGTCCGTCGATTTGCAAATAAAACAGGACGCTCTTCTTTTTGGGATCGACTATTTTTTGGGCGTACAGGTGCGGGACGCCCTGGGAAACGATCTTGCGGGTTTCGAAACCCAGGGCGGTGAAGGCTTTATCGCACCATTGCAGGTTGGTTCCAATTTGTTCGGGATAGTGGCCATCGTTGGGCATTGCCAAAAAATCCTTGAAAGTCAGCAGACTGTTTTTCAAATATTGGTTGGCACTGCTTTCGATTTCCGCTTTGGACAGACTTTGCGCGTAAGTCGGTACCACCGAACAACAAACAAGGCCGACGAGGAAGGTTTTCAAATAATTCATAGAGCTGGGCGCAATCTTTTTCGCAAAATCGCACCATTTCGGGACTTTACGAAAAAGACACCCCCGGAATAAAACTTCTTCGCGGTTTTCGTCCAGCTCAGGCCCAAAGCGATTTCCAGCCGCCGCCGAACCTGGCCTCTATTCTCCCCTCGACCAGCGCCAGGATAATGACCAGCGCCCCCACGACCATATCGTTGATAATCGGAAGTGCATATTCGTAACCAAGCACCCAGGGGGCGGCCAACAACCAGAGGCCCGTCAGGACATTGACCACCCGCAAAGAGCGGGTCACTTCCCAGCAGGCCACGAAAGCAAAGGTGACCACCAGCGGTCCGACGATGTGGGCGTTGTCGGCCCCGGTTTGGCCATAGCTGAGTATCGCGGGGGAGGCCATGAGCCATATTCCCAGAACAGTGTTGATAATTTGTGCCCACATGGTTGGAGTGATGAATGATGACGGGGTCGCCCGTGCGATGATGAATGGTATGTAATTTCAGGAAGACACTACCGTACTTGTCGGAGGATGTCCTTATTTCCCCAGAAAGCCTTCCACAAGGATAAATCGGCTTGTTTGACGCGCTTCATCAGTTGGAGCGAGGCCAGCATTTCGTCCATCGCCGGGCCGATCATAAAAAGCGAGATAACCGCCGACGACAAACAGAGGGTACACCAGGCATCGAAAAGCACCGGCTGGAGAATCACCAGCGTGATGCTGACCACGCCCAGCGGCCCCACGAACAGCCCGAATACGATCACGATCCAGGGCATACTGCGCCAGCGTCCGGTGCCGCCGATGACGCCAGTCACCACGTCGAGCAGGTACGAAATCGCACCCAGGGCGGCGTCGGGAATGGGCAGCACCCGCGATACCGACGAATTGAGAATTTTCTTGCTGTCGCTCCCAAAAAAAGGCTCCCACACGCTGCTGAACACCCGAAGTTGGTACAAAGCCAGGTAGGTGGCGATGCCCGTACCCAGCAGTGCCAGCAGCAAGATGGGGATGCGTTGGGACCAGGTGGAGGGGTTGTAGCTCCAACCGGGCGGGGTCTCTGTCGGTGTTTCAGAACTCATGGGCAGAAGTGCGTTTATATAAGGCCATTTTGTCCAGCCTAAAAAAACGAGCCAGTATCGGGAAATTTTCTGTTAAACGATTTTATTTCTAATCGCAAAGCGTGTCAGGGCCACGACGGAATGGATGTCGAGTTTTTTGAAAATGTTACGGCGGTGCGTTTCGACGGTGCTGGGCGAGATGAACAACAGGTTGGCAATATCCTGGCTCGATACTTCGCTGACGATCAGCCGGATAATCTCGATTTCCCGCTTGCTGAGCGATTGGACGCTTTCGGGCGTTTCGTGGCCGTTGGGAGTAGTTTCGTTCTCGATTTGGGCGAGTTGTCGGTGGACTTCTTCGGTAAAGTATTTGGTACCCTCGGCCACAGAAAATATCGCTTTTTCGAGTTCTTTTTTCGTAGCCCGCTTCAACACGTAACCCCACACCCCGGCCTGCATGGCCGCGCGGATGGTTTCCGGCTCCTCCTCCATCGTTAGGAGAATCAGCTTGGTGGCAGGATGATGTTCCCGTAGCCGCAGTGCCAGTTCGATGCCGTTCAGCTCGGGCATGTGCATATCGGACAGCACGACATCCACGGGCGTGCCGGCCAGGCGGCTGAGGGCTTCCTGCCCGCTTTTGGCCGTAGCGAGGACGGTCACGCCTTCCAGCGACGCGATCATCATCGCCAGGCTATCCAGCACTACTTCGTGGTCATCGGCCAACAAGACGCTTATTTCTTTCACAAATTTCTTGTCGAGTAATGGGCGAAGATAGCGGGAATGGGCGTCTGTTTTGGACTATTTTCCGAATACCCTTTTTCCCTTTTTGGCGGAAATTCCGGTAATTTACTGGAAATGCGCCGAGGCGGAAAACCGCTCGCTAGATAATTCGTGACTACTCAATGAAAAAAAACAGCCTGATTTTCCTCGCAGCCCTGCTAGGCAACTACGCTTGTCAAAGTTCTTCCCAAAACTCCGAAAAGCCGGATACTGCCCTGCTCACGGTCGCCGCTGTGGCTGATTCGGTGCCGGAACCCCGGCAAATTCCCGCGCTGGAACAACAGATGATTAAGCAAGGACTGATAAATGTACAGACGGTCGATTCCACCATCGCCGTAGAGTTGAAGTACTCGACCACCGATAATTTTGTTAAGAAAGACGTGTATGGCGATTTGGAAAATGCCTACCTCCAACCCGAAATCGCTAAAAAACTGGCGCGGGCCAGCGCTATTTTACAAAAAAACCATCCCGGCTACCGCTTGCTAATCTACGACGCCGCGCGGCCCAATTCGGTGCAGTACATTCTGTGGGATGCGCTGGATGTTCCCTTGCGCCAAAAGACACAGTACGTCGCCGACCCTAAAATCGGCTCGATCCATAACTTTGGCTGCGCCGTGGATTTGACGGTCGCCAACGAAAAAAGGGTTCCCCTGGACATGGGAACCCCCTACGATTTTTTCGGCCCGCTGGCCTACCCTCGCATGGAGTCGCAGATGCTGGCGCAGGGCAAACTGACCAAGGTACAACTCGCCAACCGCCAAATCCTGCGCCGGGCCATGACCCAAGCCGGCTTCCGGCAGAATACGACCGAGTGGTGGCACTACGACGGGCTGTCGCGCAAGAATGCGAAGGCAAAGTACGGAATGATAAAGTAACTCACTCCCGCGCTACACTGCTGCTGCCGGACAAGCGCTGCTCCACCGTGGGATCGCCCAGGTAGCGCAGGTTGCTGGCCCCGCTGGCGTCCACTTTCAGAAACTTGGTCACCCGTACGCGGGCGCGGCTGGCCCCCGAGAGGTTCAAGTCCGCCTCATCCACCGGAAAATCGGAGGCATAAAGTTGCGATGCCCCGGAAATTTCGCCGATGACGAGGCCGCTTCTGCCATTCAAAACTAATTCGGAAGCGCCGGACAGATTAATGCTCAGGCGCTCCGCCGAACCCACGAAAGTAGATTTGGATGCACCCGAAAGTCGGTAGTCCAAAGTCCGTTCATTCTCGAAGCCCTCGACTGTAGAAACCGACGCTCCCGAGAAATCCACGCCGCGCAGGCTGGGCATGACGATGTCGATGTCCATGCGGTCGCGGCTTTTGCGCCAGTTGTTGCGGTACTTGATTTCCAGCACGCCGGAGCGGCTTACGCTGGCGTCCAGGTCGTCGAGGTCGTTGAGTTCGCCCGTGGCTTTGATGCTAAAAATTGCGCCCTTTTTGACCTTGATGGAAAAAGCACTCCCCATCGCCAACTGGTCGAAATTGGTGAGGTTGAGTTCGCGCGTCGCCACGCCACGCGGCGGAATATCATTGTCGCTGGTGTTGATGTAAATACACGACTGCAAGCCGCTTAGCAGAACTACCAAAAGAAAAAGGCGCATTGAATAAGGCGAGAGTTTACGTTTCATGGCTAAAAGATAATGTGATGATCGTTTTGTTTGTCCTGTGACAATCCGGCATTGGGTTTCCCCTATTAAAAAATTCAAAAATAAAATCTCATATCGGGCGTAGGGGTGACTATACGAGCATCTTGTCCCAGGAAAAAAGGAACTCAAACTTGACTGCCACCTTTCTTACCAACCGGGAGGACGAAGCCGAAACGGATTGTGTATTTTTGCCAAAAACAAAAGTATTCGCCTTGGTTCAGCTATCCGACCCAGAAATCGTGCAAGCCGTCCGGCAGGGACAGGAGTCTGCTTTCGAGCATATGTTCCGTACCTACTACGAGCCGCTGTGCCGCTACGCTAACACGCTGCTGAAAGACGGCGACGAAGCCGAGGAAGTGACACAGGGACTGTTTTTGAGTATTTGGGAAAAGCGAGCCGACCTGGAAATCACCCTTTCGCTAAAAGCTTACCTCTACCGCGCCGTCCACAACCATTGCCTCAACCGCATCAAGCACTACGGCGTCCGCGAAACGCACCGCGCCTACTCGCTGCACTTCGGTACCGACAGCCACGATTCGGTGACGGAGGCGATCTACGGCAACGAACTGGAAAAACGCATCGAGCGCGCCGTCAGCAAACTCCCCGAGCAATGCCAGGTGGTGTTCAGAATGAGCCGTTTCGAGGAATTGAAGTACCAAGAAATTGCCGACCAACTGGGCCTCTCCATAAAAACCATCGAAAACCAAATCGGCAAAGCCCTA
>JBBSKK010000220.1:0-5901 GCA_038256395.1 Cytophagales bacterium
CAACGATCAGATCAAAACCCCAAATCTGGATCGGCTGGCCGCACGCGGGGCTAACTTCACGCACTCCTACAACATGGGCGGCTGGAACGGGGCGATCTGCACTGCCTCGCGCTCCATGCTGGTGTCGGGAATGTCTTTGTGGCACGTGAATAAGCACCGCGAGAAATGGTCGGCGGGTGACGCAGTCGCGCTCGATACGACCTGGCCTAAACTATTGGAAAAAGCGGGTTATGATACCTACATGACGGGCAAGTGGCACGTTGATGCACCCGCCCCCAAAGTATTCGGACGCGCCGACCACATTCGCGGCGGGATGCCGAAAGACACCTACTCAAGTCCCGAAGCGCAGGCCGCTTTTAAGGAAGCAAGGGCGGGCAAGATCACCTGGGCGGCGGCCATGCCCAACGGCTACAACCGTCCGCTTTCGGCGGGTGACAAATCCTGGTCGCCGACGGACAGTAGCAAAGGCGGCTTCTGGGAAGGCGGTAAGCACTGGACCGAAGTGGTTGCCGACGACGCGGCGGATTTTGCCCGGCAAGCCGAACAATCCAAGAGACCGTTCTTCATGTACCTGGCCTTCAACGCGGCGCACGACCCCCGGCAGTCACCGCAGCAATACCTTGACATGTACCCGCTGGAAAGTATAGAAATCCCGGCGAGTTTCCGGCCCGATTACCCTTATCACGAAGAAATCGGCGTTGGCCCCAGGCTCCGTGACGAAGCCCTAGCCCCCTTTCCCCGTACCGAGTTAGCCATAAAAACCCACTCGCAGGAATATTACGCCATCATCAGCCACCTCGATGCGCAGATTGGCAAAATTCTGGACGATCTGGAAACCAAAGGGTTGCTGCAAAACACCTACATTTTCTTCGCCGCCGATCACGGTTTGGCCGTAGGAATGCATGGCTTGTTGGGCAAGCAAAGTATGTACGATCATAGTCTGAGAACGCCGCTGCTGATGGTGGGGCCGGGTATTCCGGCGGGCAAGAAGGTGGATCAGGATGTTTATTACCAGGATATTATGCCCACCACGCTCGAATTAGCCGGAATAAAAAAACCCGATTTTGTTGAATTCAAAAGTCTGCTACCGCTGGCCAAAGGCGCCCAAAAGGAAAAGTCTTACGAAGCCATTTATGGTGCTTACGTGGATTTGCAGCGGATGGTGCGAAAGGATGGTTTTAAGTTGATCGTATATCCGAAAGCGAATAAATTTCTGCTTTTTGATTTGAAAAAAGACCCCGAAGAAATGAACAATCTGGCCGATCAGCCGGCGCTTCAAAAAAAGAAAAAGGAACTCTTCAAGGCATTGTCGAGGCTGCAAAAGCAGTACGACGATGTCCTGGATTTATCGGCGATGCAACCTTAAGACGAATGAACCTCACGACATTTTACCCCGGTCCTTCTCAACTCTATCCGCAGGTCGAGGGCTACCTGCAAGATGCTTACCGCTTGGGAATCCTGAGCATGAACCACCGCTCTGCCGCGTTTATGGATATGCTGGCCAGGACACTCGCCGCTATGCACGACCAGCTAGGCATACCGGCGGATTACGAGATTTACTTTACCTCCTCAGCCACCGAATGCTGGGAAATCGTCTCGCAATCATTAGTTCAAAATAGCAGTCTGCACGCCTTCAACGGCGCGTTTGGGCAGAAATGGTTCGAGTACGCCGGGAGGCTGCATCCCGTTTTTAGCCATGCATTCCACCAGGAAGAAAATCTAAACATTCAGCAAAATGAGCATTTCGAGAGTGCCGAAATCCTGTGTCTGACGCACAACGAAACTTCCAATGGCACGGTCATTCCTTCCAGAACTTTACAAAATCTACGGCAAGACTTTAAAGGAATTGTCGCCATTGACGCCACCTCGTCGATGGCCGGCCTGGACTTGCCCTGGGCAACTGGCGACGTCTGGCTGGCCTCCGTGCAAAAATGTTTCGGTCTGCCGCCGGGATTGGGCGTATTGGTGGTTTCGCCCCGCGCCATCGAGCGGGCCGGCGCGATTGGCGAGCGCAACCATTACAACAGCCTTTTATTCATTCGGGACAATTTTATCAAAAATCAAACGCCCTATACCCCCAATATTCTTGGCATATACCTGCTGGGGCGGGTGATGGGGCAAGTGCCTTATATCGAAGTGGTTGGCCGGAATATCAGCCAACGATCCAATGATTTTTACGAATTTCTGAATGAGAATTCTTACCAGGTTCTTATTGAAAATCCCCGAGTTCGTTCGCCGACGGTACTGGCGGTTCAGGCCAGCGAAATATGTGTAAAACTTATAAAAGAGCAAGCCAATGAAGTGGGGATTTTACTGGGAAACGGCTACGGAACGTTGAAAAGCACGACTTTCCGGATCGCGAATTTCCCGGCCATCCCGGATGCAGATTTCGCGTTGCTTCAGGATTTTCTTGAAAAACAACCATCCATGAGTTAGTTTGAGTAAATCCTGGCCAGTTGAATGCTTTTGGGTGCAAACTAAATCATAACTGCTGCCCTCCCCGTGACCGACACCATGCTAGAACAGTACCAGGCCCAAACCAAGTGCCTGGTCGCCCTCGACTCCATTATTTTCGGCTTCGATGGCGAAGAACTCAAACTCCTGCTGGTGAAGCGCGGCGTGGAAGCACACGGTGACACCTGGTCGCTGATGGGCGGCTGGCTACGGCCCCAGGAGGACACCGAGGACGCCGCGACCCGCATTCTGTACGAACTTACCGGGTTGAGTGAGATTTACCTGGAACAGCTCCAGGTTTTCGGAAACCCTTACCGCGACCCCGTCGAGCGGACGGTCTCTATCGCTTACTTTGCCCTAATTAACGTTGCGGACTACGCCGACGTTATTTCCCACACCTTTGAAGCCCAGTGGTTTTCAATTCACGAACTACCAACGCTGCTGTTCGACCACGGACGAATGGTGGAGTTGGCCATCGAGCGGCTGCGTTACAAGGCTACGCAGCACCCGATCGGTTTCGAGTTGTTGCCCGCTAAATTCACGATTCCTCAGCTTCAAAAACTGTACGAGGCGATTTTCGACACCGAATTCGACAAACGTAATTTTAGCCGGAAGATTCTGTCCACCAGGCTCCTCATTAAGCTGGACGAAAAGCAGAAGGGCTACTCCAAAAAAGGCGCCTACCTGTATAAGGTCGATGGTGAGGAATACCGGAAGGTCTTCGATGCTTTTCTGAACTTTGTTCCCAATGGCTTTATGGTCTAAGGAGCAACTTCCGTCCCTGACATCGCGATTTGTTTGGGTAGCACCGGGCTTTTTCTGACCTTTGCGGAAAAAATCAAAATTACGCGCCCCAATGTTTAATTTCAAAGAAATCGCTTCCGTTACGCTCATCCTTTTCGCGGTCATCGACGTAGTGGGGGCCGTTCCAGTTATCGTGGATCTGCGCCAGAAAGTGGGGCATATCGAGTCGGAAAAGGCCACCATCGTAGCGGGCGTCATCATGATCGCCTTTCTGTTCGTAGGGGAAAATATTCTGAAACTTTTCGGGGTGGACGTTGCCTCCTTCGCGGCGGCGGGGGCCATCGTTATCTTCCTGATTGGCCTGGAAATGATCCTTGGGCGCAATATTTTTAAGCATGGCGACGTGGATACTTCGTCGGCGTCCATCGTCCCCATCGCTTTCCCGATAATCGCCGGGGCGGGTACCATGACCACGCTGATCTCGCTGCGCGCGACCTACGAACTGGCCAACGTGCTGGTGGGCGTGTTCGTCAATTTGTTCTTTGTTTATCTGGTCCTCAAATCCTCCGCCTGGATCGAGCGCAAACTCGGCAAGGCCGGCACCGACATTTTGCGCCGGGTGTTTGGTATCATCCTGCTGGCCATTGCGGTGAAGCTCTTTAAGGTGAATTTTTTGTGAAGCAGGAAAGGAGAATGGAGGAAAGGACATAAAGCGACAGAAGCGGCTAAAACAGTATTTGAAATTATCCATTATCCATTGTTAACTATCCATTAAATAAGTGAAGCAAAAGAACCCCAAACCACTAGCCTACACTCCCTCGGGCGATAATCAACCGATGCAGCAGCTCGACAGCCTTAATCAGGTGGCTGAGTTTCACCAAACCTTTAAGCACCCCGTGCTGGAAGTGCCGATGATTCCTTCGGAAGACCGAAGCCGCCTGCGCGTAGCTTTGCTGGCCGAAGAATTGAAGGAACTGGAAGTGGCCATTCTGCAAAACGACATCGTGGAAGTTGCCGACGCGCTTTGCGACTTGCAGTACGTACTTTCGGGCGCGGTGTTGGAATTCGGCCTGGGCGAAAAATTCGTGGACTTGTTCAACGAGGTGCAGCGGTCCAATATGTCCAAAGCTTGCCATTCGCTCGAAGAAGCCGAAGCTACCATGCAGCATTACAAGGACAAGGGCGTCAATTGCCATTTCAAGGAAGACGGCGGCAAATTCCTGGTTTACCGAACCTTGGACAACAAAACCCTAAAAAACATCAACTACTCCCCCGCTGATTTGGTAAGCATCCTGAATGAGGATAGCAATTTAAAGCCGAGGAGCTGATGACCGTCCTCGACCGCTTTCTCCGCTACGTCAAAATCGATACGCAGTCTGATCCGCATTCGGATACTTTTCCGAGTACAGAGAAGCAGCGCGATCTGAGCAAGCTGCTTCTCGTGGAATTGCAGGAGCTGGGCGTGAAGGACGCGCACCTCGACGAGTTTGGCTACGTGTACGCAACCATTCCGGCGACTAGCACGAAGCCCAATGTTCCGGTCATCTGCTTTTGCTCGCACGTGGATACCTCGCCCGATGTGACGGGGACGAATGTCCAACCCATAGTCCACGAAAATTGGCAGGGCGGCGACATCGTGTTGCCCGACGACCCAAGACAAGTCATTCGCATCGCAGAACACCCGGACCTTGCGCAGCAAATTGGGAACGACATCATCACCGCTAGTGGCACTACGCTATTGGGCGCCGATAACAAGGCTGGTGTGGCCGAAATCATGACGGCGGCGGAGTTTTGGTTAAAAAATCCTGAAATAAAACATGGGCCAATCCGCATCCTCTTCACCCCCGATGAGGAAGTGGGGCGCGGTACGCAGCACGTGGATATGCAGAAGTTGGCCGCCGACTTCGGCTATACCGTGGATGGTGAAACGCTAGGGACGCTCGAGAATGAGACCTTTTCCGCCGACGCCGCCCATATTAGAATTCAGGGCGTGAGTACCCATCCGGGCTTCGCGAAGGGAAAGCAGGAAAATGCGCTGAAAATTGCTTCGGACATCGTCTCCGCGTTGCCAAAAGACACGCTTTCGCCTGAAACTACCGATGGTAAAGAAGGTTTTATCCATCCGGTAGGCATGCAAGGCGGTCTGGATGAAGCGACGGTGGACTTTATCCTTAGAGATTTTACTTTAGTGGGCCTGAAACAAAAGGCCGATTTGCTCCGCAAAATTACGCAGGAAGCGCTTTTACACTACCCCAACTCCAAGGCAGACATCCAGATTACCGAGCAGTACCGCAACATGAAGGAGGTACTGGACAAGCACCCCGAAGTAGTGGACAACGCCATCGAGGCCATGCGTCGCGTCGGACTCCCCGCCGTGCCGCGTAGCATCCGGGGCGGCACCGATGGCTCGCGCTTATCGTTCATGGGCCTCCCGTGTCCCAACATTTTCGCGGGCGAACACGCCTTCCACTCCCGCCAGGAATGGGTATCGGTACAGGATATGGAAAAAGCCGTGGAAGTGATTGTGGAAATTGCGAAGGTGTGGGAGGAGAGAAGTTCAAAGTTTATGAGTCTATGAGTTTAAAGTCTCTGAGTCTAAGAGAAAAGCCATCCCTCCATTAACAATTCTCAAACTCTTTAAACTCATAAACTTTATACTTTAAACTTTTTCAAAGTTTTGTCAAAAAAAAAACAAAAATACTA
>JBBSKK010000221.1:0-5899 GCA_038256395.1 Cytophagales bacterium
CGGTAGCCTGTGGTTTCCATGGCCTGCGTTACGGCATCGGTGATGCGGCGGCGGTTCAAGTCGCTGCCCAGCAGAGGGTCATCGGTGATGTTGCGCTCGGCTTCCACCCGGAAGGTCTTGAATTGCTTTAAGTTGACGCTGCGGTCGTAGTCTTGCTGGACTTGAAACGCGGGCGAACAGGCGACAAACCAGCCCCCAAGCATCAGCAGCAGGGTTATTTTCATTATGTTTTTCATGGTTATTCTTTTTTGATTGTTTGATTGGAAATTGTACTTAGTAATGGGTAAAGAATTGTTCCATGAATGTTTTACCTGTCTAATAAATAAATACAGGATAGAAACGCGCACTTTTGGCACTTATTATAGCAGTTGACTGAAATTGTGGCAGAAATAGTGCTGCCAAATTGTGCAACTCAATCCCAAAACGCTTTTTACACTAACTTGCAGCCTTTTTTAAGAATGGTGACGAGATGAAAATGTCATTTTTGAATCAGCTATCTGAACTTGACGTAGTTTCACTCTTCACTCTTCACTCTCCACTCTCCACTGAATAACTTGATAATAGATACCGCGCAACGCACCCGACAGACGTCGGAATACTACTTTTCGATAAAACTGGCCGAAGTGCGCAAACTAATGGCCGAAGGCCACGACGTAATTAACCTCGGCATCGGCAATCCCGACATGATGCCGTCGGAAAGCACCCTTTCGGCCCTGAATGAAGCCATCCGCCGCCCTAACGCCCACGGCTACCAACCTTACGTGGGTATTCCATCTTTCCGCGAGGCTATCGCCGACTACTACGTTCGTACTTATCATGTAAAGCTCGACCCTGCCACGGAAATACTCCCCCTGATCGGCTCAAAGGAAGGCATTACGCATATTTCACTCACTTTTCTGGATCCCGGCGACGAGGTACTGGTGCCGGAACTTGGTTATCCGGCTTACCGAGCGGTAAGTCAAATGGTAGGTGCGGTCGTGAAAGAGTATCCTTTGCTCGAATACCAGGGCTGGCAACCCGATTGGGAGGCGATGGACGAACTAGTCACGCCCCGCACCAAAATTGTGTGGCTCAACTACCCGCACATGCCCACGGGTGCGCCAGCCACGCACGAATTGTTTAAGCGGGCGGTGGCTTTTGCCCAGGAACACAAGGTGCTGCTTTGTCACGACAATCCGTACAGCCTGGTGCTGAACAAAAAGCCGCCCGTTAGCCTGTTGTCGGTGCGGGGTGCAAGGGACGTGGCGATCGAGCTGAACTCCATGAGCAAGTCGCACAACATGGCGGGCTGGCGGCTGGGTTGGCTGGCCGCCGAAAAACCCTACGTGGACGCGATTTTGAAAATAAAAAGCAATGTCGATTCGGGGATGTTCCAAGCCGTGCAGGAAGCAGCGGCTGTGGCCCTGCAAAACTCCGACGACTGGCACCGCGAACGTAACGCCGTCTATGAAGGTCGCCTGGAAGCCGCCGAAGCCTTGCTAACGGCCCTGGGCTGCACCTGGGACAAAGCGCAGGAAGGCATGTTCCTCTGGGGAAAACTCCCCGAAACCACCGACTCCGCCGAAAACCTCATTAACACCCTACTCACCGAAAAGCACGTTTTCATCGCCCCCGGCTTCATCTTTGGCCCCAAAGGACAGCGCTACATCCGCCTCTCGCTCTGCACGCCTAAGGAGCGGATTTGGGAAGCGGAAGGGAGGGTTAAGGGTTAAACGGTCAAAAGGTTAAAGGTCAAAAGGTTAAAGGAGGGAGGAAAGGAGGAAAGTTACGGACGCCTAAACAACTCCACACCTAAACAATTCAACATCAATTACACAATTCAAAGATTACACGATTCAACAATGATTATCAGTATCATAGGCATAGGTCTACTCGGCGGGTCGTTGGCACTGGCCTTGCGGGAGAAGTACCCGAACCTGCATTTGGTGGGCGTGGACCAGTCGGTGGTCAACCAGAAAATCGCTTTGGCCAAGGGGCTGGTGGACGAAATCCTGCCTTTAGAGGAGGCTTTGCGGCAAGCCGAACTCAACGTGCTGGCGACGCCCGTGGACAGCATTCGTCAGCTTTTGCCCCGAATTCTCGACCAAATTCCCGCCGGGCGCACGGTGATGGACCTCGGCTCCACGAAAGAGACGATTTGCCAAGTGGCCGATGCCCACCCGAAGCGCGGCCAGTTCGTGGCGGCACACCCGATGGCGGGTACCGAAAACTCCGGTCCCGGCGCGGCCTTCCGCGAACTGCTGCCCGGTAAAAACGTCATTATCTGCGACGGGGCCAAGAGCGATTCCGATTCGCTGGCGTTGGTGGAAGCCTTCCTGCGCGATATCGGCATGAAAATCCACTACATGACGCCTGCCGAACACGATCTGCATCTGGCCTACGTCTCGCACCTCAGCCACATAAGTTCGTTTGCCCTGGGACTGACGGTGCTGGTGAAGGAAAAGGACGAAAAGGCGATTTTTGACATGGCGAGCACGGGTTTCTCCTCCACCGTGCGCCTGGCCAAAAGTTCGCCCGCTATGTGGGCGCCCATTTTTGACCAAAATAAAGACAACGTTTCCAAAGCGCTCGGCGACTACATCGACCTGTTGAAACGCTTCAAAGACGCCATCGACGCGCAGGATTTGGCCCAAAGCCGGGAGTTCATGGCGAAGGCGAATGACATTGGACGGATTTTGGGGGGGATTGAGAAGAAGTAAGATATGGCTGGTCTGCCAATTGAACTCGTCGTAGCGCATTACCACGAAAGCCTCAACTGGTTGCGACGGGTACCGCCCGGCATTAAGAAGACAATTTATTCCAAAGCCGATACGCCGCTTTCAATCCCTCACCTACCCCTGCCAAACGTCGGGCGTGAAGCTCACACCTACCTTCACCACCTCGTTACGCGCTACGATTCGCTGGCCGATTTCACCGTTTTTTGTCAGGGAAAACCCTTTGACCACGCCTACGACTTTCACCACAGTCTGCGAGCTTTTGCGGCGGGCGATTTACCCGATACTCCTTTCCAATGGCTGGGCCACATCATCGATTCCGACACACCCGACGGGCAGCTTTTTCGGGAGTGGTCCAAAAATGATACGGGCGAAGGGCTGGATTTAGCGGGATTTCATCGTCAGCTTTTCGGCACGGATGGGCCGCAGGATTATCCGTTTTACCTCGGGGCGCAGTTTGTCGTTTCGCGCGATTTGGCGCTTCGTCAGCCACTAACTTTTTACCGAAAAGCCCTGGAAATATCCCTCGACTGCCCAAATGCTGCCCACTGCTACGAGCGAATGTGGGACCGCGTCTTCGGTGTGGAAGGCATCGATCGCGCCTGGCTGGCCGGACGGCGAACGGTGTATTTGAAACAAATAAAGAATCGGTTGTAGAAACGCGATGTATTGCGCCTTTACTGCGGCAACTCTGCTAGTACCGTGACGCTTCCCACCGTCTTATCATTCAAATTCACCTTGATTTCGGCGTCCAGCGGTACGAACACGTCCACGCGTGAGCCGAATTTAATGAAGCCCATTTGGGTGCTTTGCTGCACTTCGTCGCCTTCCTTTATGTACCAGCGGATGCGCCGGGCCACCGCCCCCGCAATTTGACGAAACAGGATTTCCACGCCTTGTGGAGTTTCGACGACGGTAGTCGTGCGCTCATTGTCGGTGCTGGACTTGGGGTGCCAGGCCACGAGGTACAAGCCGGGATGGTATTTGAAATACTTCACCACGCCACTGATCGGATTCCAGTTGACGTGGACATTGAGCGGCGACATGAAAATGCTAATTTGGCGGCGCGGGCCTTGGAAATACTCGTTTTCCACTACCTCCTCAATCACCACCACTTTCCCGTCGCAGGGCGCGACAATGCGGCTTTCGTCGGAAGTGACGACCCGCGTGGGAACGCGAAAAAACTGGACGATCAGGAAAAAGAAAACGACGCTGGCTATCAATAATAGCCAGTGCAGCCAGACCAATTCAGGAATAAAATAACGGACGGCCCAGTTGATCATGAGCAAAAGCAGGGCGGTGCCGCCCATAATCACGTAGCCTTCTTTGTGGAGTTTCATTGGGTTCAGGGGTTGTTTCTCAGCCGCAAAAATACGAACTGCCCATCAAACCCCCAACCCGTCTGTCGGCGCGGTTACGACAGAGTTTATGAGTTCGGGGGCTTTTGCAATAACTCATAAACTCATGAACTCCTTCGCCGCCTGGTTTCCACAAATACCGCCCCCAATACCAATGCCACCAGCAAAATCGAACTAATCAGGTCGATCGTGTGCCCGGTGCTGACCGAAACCGGGTCGAATTTAAACACGATCGTGTGCTTGCCCGCCGGGACGCGCAGGGCGCGAAGGACGTAATCGGCCCGCAGCAGCGGCGCGGGTTTCCCGTCGATCGTCACCTTCCAGTCGTCGCGGACGTTGTAGTAAATCTCCGAAAAGACGGCCAACTGGTCGCTTTTGGCGTTGCTTTCGTACACCAGTTCGTTGGGCTTGTAGCTACTGAGTGCGATAGTGTTAGCGCTGTTGGGTTGGATCGACAAGCCTTCTAATTCCTTGGCAAAACGCTGATCCAGCACGGCAGCGCGGCGGGGTTGCAGGCTATCCAGGGCGCTCATCTCAGCGTCGGCGTCGGGGACAATTTTGTAGTTGTCCACAAACCAGGCGTGGCCCAGCGCGTCGGGATTCTGTTGCACGGCGGGGTTGCCCTGCTGGTCGCGGGTGAGGATGTACTTGGTATTGAGCATATTCAGAATGCCGGGATTGGGGTTCGGCTTGGCGATCTGCCGCTCAATGAGTTCCTGGTAGCGGCGCAGCTTGGCCCCGTGGTAGCCACCGATGGACTTGTGGAAGTACGACGCCTCGGCGTTGTTAAACGTGTTGCGCAGCACGTCCAGCACCCGGTAGTTGGGGTCGGGGTCTTGCAGGATTTGCTGGTCGGCGGGCGAGGGCGAAAGTTGGGCCTGCGCGGCCTGCTTACTCACGAAGTCGTCGTTGTTGAGATAGCGCTTGCTGATGCCGAACATATCGCCAATCACCAACAACAACAGGACAGGATACAGCACGGCAGCTTTGATTTTTTCCTTCATCCAAAGCCAGATAAGTCCGGCAGCCAGCAGAATCAGGAATGCAGAGCGGAGCGCGTCGCCGCGCATCATGCCGATGCGGTCTTGCACCATGGCGTTCATAATCTCCTGCGCGAAAGCTGGATTCTGACTGCTCTGCGCCAGGCTTTCGACAAACTGCGGGTCGTTTTCGCCCCGGAAGCTGAAAAACAAAGTCGGCACGATGGCCAGAATCAGGCAGAGTCCCGCCGTCAATCCCATACTGATGAGAAAAGGCCGGGAAATTTCAGGGAAGCTGTACTTACGCTGCACAATGTCGCGTAGGGCCGCCACCGCCAGCACGATAATGAGCAAATGCGCCAGCGACAGCACCATCGTGACCGCCCGAAACTTGTTGAACATCGGGAAATAGTCAAAGAACAGGTAGTTGAGTCCGGCGAAGTTTTTGCCCCAGGCCCACACGATGTAGAGCAGCGTGACGCCCGCAACCCACCATTTGATGGGACCTTTTACAATAAATAATCCCAGAATAAAAAGAAAGAAGATGATCGCGCCCGCGTAGGCCGGGCCGCCCGTGCTGTACTGATTGCCCCAATAAAGCGGCAAAGCCTGCACGAAGTTGGCGGCGTTAGCCGCATCCACGCCCCGGTTGACCAGCGTTTTGTAAGTTTCGGATTTGTTGTCCAGCGCGCCCTGCGAAGGGCCACCGTACAGATTTGGAATAAGGAGCGTGAGGGTTTCGGTGATGCCGTAGCTGTATTGAAAGGCATATTCTTTGTCCAGGCCGTCCTGAACGGGTGCAGCTGTCGCTGGGGTAGCCGCTGTCGCCAGCGGGCTGAGTTCCGAC
>JBBSKK010000222.1:0-5887 GCA_038256395.1 Cytophagales bacterium
ACTCTACTTACTTGTCTTCGCTAATTGGAAATGATTATGGAAAAAGATATTTTTTCAAAGCTGCTAAGCAAACGACAGGAATTGCGAGTATAAATATTACTCAACTGAAAAATTTTCCTGCCTTGCTTCCCCCACTCCCGCTCCAAAATCACTTCGCTGAACTAGTCGCGCAAATCGAAGCGCAGAAAACCCTGGTACGGACGCAGGCGGCGCGGAGCGAGGCATTATTTCAGAGTTTATTGCAGGAGGCGTTTGGGTGATTCAACTACAAAAAGTACGAATGGCTATTCCCGCAAAAATACTGCTCTATCGAATCGTGCACTGGCAAAATGTCGAACACATTCTGCGCTATGGGCTGTGTCTTGAAAACCATCCCAATGCCGATCCCAACTTCATCAGTGTCGGACACAAAGGGTTAATCAGGGAGCGCCACGATTATCCAATTAGACGGCTAGCCGACGCAGGTAGTTTGGGCGAATACATTCCTTTCTATTTCGGGCCGCACTCGCCTATGCTGCTTATGATCAAAAACGGAACGCATCCGGTAGCGCAACTCCCGCAGGAAGACATCGTGTACCTCATCAGTTCGGTCGCTACTGTTCAGGATGCGAAACTTGAATACTGTTTTACGGATAAGCACGCCAAGCGGGCTTCCGCCGGGTTTTACCGGGCTGATTCTGATTTTGACAAAATTGATTGGGAGGTGGTGAAAGACCGGTACTGGTTCAACACGCACAACTACCTTGACCGGCAGGATCGAAAACAGGCCGAGTTTTTGATCAGACATTATGCGCCGCCTTCCTGTATTTTGTGGCTGGGGGTAAAATCACCCGAACGAAAAGCTCATTTTGCAGAAATGATTGATACATTGAACCTTCCGATTCGAGTTTACCTCGATCCCCAAAACAAACTGTATTACTGAGCATGATACGCTACACCACGGGTAACTTGCTGGATGCCAAAACCCAGACCCTCGTCAACACGGTAAACACGGTGGGCGTGATGGGCAAGGGCATCGCGCTGCAATTCAAGGAAGCATACCCCAAAAACTACCAGGTTTATCGCCGGGCCTGTAAAGAAGGCACGTTCAAAACCGGACAAATACTGGCCGTGGAAGACCGCGACGCGATGGGCCAAAAGTGGATTCTCAACTTTCCGACCAAAGCGCATTGGAAAAGCCCTTCGGAATATGCCTACATCGAAGCAGGCTTGCAGGCGTTACGAGAAAAAATAGTAGAACTCGAACTGTATAGTGTGGCCCTGCCACCCCTGGGCTGCGGCAATGGCGGGCTGGATTGGGAGAAGGTCAAGCCGATGATCGAGTCGCAGCTTTCGGGACTAGACGCCGAAATTGTTGTGTACGAACCCAACGACGCCATCAAGATGCTTTTGCAAAAAGAAACGTCCCGGCAGGAGGTGAAGCTAACGCCCGCCCGCGCTATGTTGCTGTACTGTTTGTTTGCGTTCGAGGACTTGGGTGAGCAAAGCAGCGTTTTTGTGGCAAACAAACTGGCTTACTTCCTGCAACGAAGCGGCGAGAAACTCCGATTGAGATTTACGCAACACTATTATGGGCCGTATTCCGTGCAGTTAGACCACGTTCTTTACGCCTTGAATGGCACCTACTTGCGGGGATTGGAGCAGAATAAAATCGGCCCTTTTGAACCCATTCAACTCAACTACCAGCGGTGGGAAAAAGTAAAAACCTACGTTGAAAAAGAACTGGCCCCAGCCCAGCGGCAGCGGCTGCAAAACATCCTGCGCCTGATCGACGGCTTCGAGTCAGCCTTCTCGCTGGAACTGCTGGCCACGGTCGATTTTCTTTTATGCGAAAAAAAAGATTCGGTACCCGATGAAGCGATCATGGCAGAAATCAAAGAATGGTCGGCTCGAAAATCGAAAATGTTCCGACCCGAATACGTAGAAATGGCGCGGAAACACCTCGACGAATACGCCGCCTACGGTTTTGCCTGACCCTCCCTCACTAACCCACCATGCCCTCCAATACCAGCAACTTCGACTTCCTCCGCGCCATGCGCGTGGAGTGGGACGCCCTGCACGCCACTGCTCGCGAGGCCGAAAGCCACGGCCACACCAAGCCCCGCTACGCCGCCGTGCTGGCCCGCATCGGGTTGGAAACCTTGCTGGCCTGGCTCTACGACAACACCGACGCCCTGAAAGAACTGACCGGGGACGCGCGGCCTAGCGTCGAAACCTTCACCCGCAACTTCCAGCGGCCACTGCCACCCGCCATTTGGCAGGCCGTCAAGAACGTGCAGCACCTGGGCAACGAGGCGGCGCATCCTGCGGGATCGGGGATAGCCGCTTTCCCTGCCGCCAAAGCCACCGAGGCGCTGCGCGGCCTGTACCTGTTCGGCCACTACGCCCTGACGAGCTACTGCCGGATCAACGCCCCGGCGGTGCCTTTCGACGAAAGCCTCATCCCGGATGGCGCAACCGACGACCTCAGCCCCGCCGAACTCGCGCGGCTGCAAGCCGAAAACGAAACCGGGCGGGCGCAGTTGGAAAAAGAGAAAATCGCTCTTATGGCGGCGGGGGCCGAAAAGGATGCCGAAATAGCGCGGCTGCGCCAGAAAATCGACGGCTACGAAACCATTCAGACCAGCCAGGCCCAGGCCGGGCGCATTTATCAGCCTACCGACCCCGACGAAGCCGCCACCCGCGCCACCTACATCGACGGGCTGCTGGAAGAAGCGGGCTGGAACCTGGCCGAACCCGACGTCCGCGAGTACTATCTGGGCAAGGCGGGCTACGCCGATTACGTGCTGTGGGACGACAACGGCCTGCCGCTGGCCGTGGTGGAGGCCAAGCGCACGAGCCGGATGCGCAGCGACGGCAAGGCGCAGGTGCGCCGCTACGCCAACGCCCTGGAGGCGAAGTTTGCGCAGCGACCGCTGATGTACTACACCAACGGCTACGAAACCGATTTTTGGGACGACACCTACTACCCGCCGCGGCCCGTGAGCGGCTTCCGCAAGCGCGAGGAACTACGCTGGCTCATCGGTCAGCGTCCTCCCGGCGGGCGGCAGGACTTCGGCGGCCACGACGTCAGCCCTGCCATCGCCGACCGCTACTACCAGAAAATGGCCGTGCAGAGCCTGGCCGATCACTGGGGGCGCAGCCACCGCAAGGCCCTGCTGGTGATGGCCACCGGGACGGGCAAAACCCGCACCGCCGCCGCCCTAGTGAATGTGCTGATCGACATGGGCTGGGCGCGGCGGGTACTCTTCCTGGCCGACCGCGTGGCGCTGGTAGAACAGGCCCACGACAGCTTCAAGCAAGTATTAGGTAGCCTGACGGGCCTCAACCTGCTGGAAGCCAAAGCCGACGGCAGCGAGCGACTGGTGTTCTCGACCTACGGCACGATGAGCAATATCATCGACGCGGCGCTGATCGGGGGCGTCCGCACCTTCGGCCCCGGCCACTTCGACCTGGTGATCGTGGACGAAGCCCACCGCACGATTTACAAAAAATACCGCGCCCTGCTCGCTTACTTCGACGGCCTGTTGCTGGGGCTGACGGCCACGCCCAAGGAAGACACCGACCACGACACCTACGCCTTTTTCGGGCTGCCCAACCAGGACCCGACCTACCACTACAGCCTGGATCAGGGCGTGGCCGACCAGTACCTGGTGCCGTACCGGGGCGTGTCGGTGCCGCTGAAATTCCCGCGCGAGGGCATCCGCTACGACGAACTGAGCGCCGAGGAGCAGGAAAAATACGAGGAAACCTTCGCCGACCCCGACGGTAACGTACCGCCGGGCATCGACTCCGAGGAACTGAACAAGTGGCTGTTCAACCACGACACCATCGACAAGGTGTTGCTGTGGCTGATGGAAAAAGGCCAGCGCGTGGAAGGCGGCGACCGCATCGGCAAGACGATCGTCTTCGCTCGCAACCGCGACCACGCCCAACTCATCGTCGAGCGCTTCGACGTCCTGTTTCCCGAACATCGCGGCCTGCTCTGCCAGCGTATCGACTACTTGGTGGACGGGGCCGCCAAACTCATCAAGCAGTTTGCCAAAATTGGCGCGACCGACTTCCAGATCGCCGTGTCGGTGGATATGCTCGACACGGGCATCGACATTCCGGAACTCGTCAACCTGGTGTTTTTCAAGCGGGTGCTGTCCAAAGCAAAGTTCTGGCAGATGGTCGGGCGCGGCACGCGGCTTTGTCATAACCTGTTTGCGCTACCTGCCCCTGACGACGACGCACGGTATCCGACCTACGCCCTCAACCCCAAGCATAAGCAGTTTTTTTACATCTTCGACTTCTGCGGCAATTTCGAGTTTTTTACCCTCGATCCGCGCGGCACCGAACCCTCCGCCACCAAATCGCTGTCCGAGAAAATCTTCAACGCCAAGCTGCGCCTGGCGATTTTGCTCCAAAACAAAACCGACCGCAGCGAGGATGAGGAAACCATCTACGTCGAACTCCTGCGCGACCTGAAACTGGCCGTGTGGTCGCTCAACAAGCTAAGTTATGTGGTGAAGCAGGTGATGCGCTACGTGGACAAGTACAGCGGCAGCGACTTGTGGCTCACCCTCGACCGCTCCCACGTCCGCGAACTGGAAGAACACCTGTCCCCGCTCGTCCCGAGCCGGGACACCCACGAGGAGGCGCGGCGCTTCGACCTGCTGCTACTGACGCTGTCGGTCTCCGGCCTGGAAGGCACGCCCGATGCGGCGCTGGCCGCCAAGGCGCAGGGTATCGCCCAGGCGCTCACCACGCCCGAGAAGCAACGCGTACCGATGATCGTCCCCGTGCTGCCCACGCTGCTGCCCGCCACCCGCGACGATTTCTGGCGCAATCCCGGCCTGGCCGCTGTAAACCATTTCCGGCAGGAGGTGAAGCCGCTGGTGCATCTGGTGGAGCGGACGGAAAAGGCCAAGCTTTACACCAATTTCACGGACGAGATTCAGGGCGAGTTCACTTCCTACGATAGTTTGGTCGGCTATTCCTCGGGCGAGGCGTACCAGGAGCGGGTACAGCAGTTTATCCGCCAGCACCGCGACCATCTGGTGATCCAGAAGTTGGTTCGGAATATTCCCATCACCGCCCGCGAGTTGGACGAACTGGAAGAACTGCTGTTCCGGGCGGGCGACTTTCCGTCGCGGGAGCCGTTTGAAAAAATACTGGGTCAAAAACCATTGGGCGTGTTCGTGCGTAGCATTCTGGGCCTGGATAGCAACGCCGCCAAGGAGGCGTTTTCAGAATTCCTGAGCATTGGTTCTTTGAATAAAAAACAAACCAATTTCATCCATAAGCTCATCGAACTGCTGGTGACCGACGGCGTGGTGCAGCCCGCCCAGCTCTACGAAAACCAGTTCAAGGAAATCCACGACGGCGGCCTGGACGGCGTGTTCGACGCCGCCCGCAGCGACCGCATCGTCAGGATTGTGCGGATGATCGGGGAGAACGCGCTGGCGGGGCGGGCGTGACGCCCGGCATGGAATGCTGCGCATGGCATTACCCTGTTTTTCGTTACTTTTGACGCATGGCAGTAGGCAATTTCAGCACGGCGAACCAGACCTACCGGATGCTCATGGGCAACGGCTTGATCTACCCCGTCCCCCGCTTTCAGCGCGATTATAGCTGGACCGAGGAGGACTGGGACGATCTGTGGCGCGATATGGAAGGCTTGTTTTTGCCGGAGGGCGAAGCGGCGCACTACATGGGCTACCTGGTACTGCAATCGAGCGACAACAAAAACTTCGACATCATCGACGGCCAGCAGCGGCTTACTACGCTCAGCATCATCATTCTGGCGGTGTTGGCCAATTTGCAAAAGCTGATCGACAAAGGCATCGACGCCGAGCGGAATGCGCTGCGCCAGCAGCAGTTACGCGGCTCGTTCCTCGGCTAC
>JBBSKK010000223.1:0-5887 GCA_038256395.1 Cytophagales bacterium
AGCCATTGCCGAAGCCGAAGTAGTGGTGGAACAGCGAATTTACAACCAGCGACTCATGCACAATACGCTGGAAGTGCGCGGCGTATTGGCGCAGCACGACCCTGCCACCAACCAGCACACCCTTTGGGCCAACACCCAGATTCCCTACCCGCATCGCCTGCTGATTTCGCTTTACGTACTGGGGATCCCCTACAATAAAATGCGGGTGATCGTCCCCACGATGGGCGAAAGCAACGGCTGCAAGGGTAACCTCTATCCCGACACCCCGCTGGTACTGTGGATGGCCCGCGAACTGGGCCGCCCCGTCAAGTGGGTGGACACGCGGGCGGGTTTTGCCCGCAACACCGCGCAGTCGCGGGACCAGGTGCAATACGTGAAAATTGCGGGAACGAAAGAGGGTAAAATATCGGCCCTGAGTTGCCGGGCGTTGAGCAATGTCGGCGCCTACCCGGTCATCAACGCGCCCGGTCAGCCGCTGGCGCTAATTGGCCGCAGCATCACCGGCGCCTACGCCATCCCGCAGGCTTGCTACGACATCAAGGTGGTTTATACCAACAAAGTACCCACCGCGCCGATGCGTGGCTCGGGACGGGCCGAGGCTATCTTCCTGATCGAGCGAGCCATCGAGCGCTTCGCTCGGGAAATCGGCAAGGATTCGGCCCAAGTACGGCGCATGAATATGGTGCCGAAAGACCAGTTTCCCTACGAAAACGGTCTGGGTTGGACCTACGACTCGGGCGACTACCAAACTGCGCTCGACCTGGCTTTGGAAAAAGCGGGCTACGCCGACCTGGAAAATAAAAAAGCCGAAGCAAAAAAACGCAATAAACTCCTCGGCCTGGGTATCGGCTCCTACGTGGCCGTAGCGGGAGTGGGCAATTCCGCCAAAATGGGTGGCGAGGGCCTGATGAGCGGAACCTGGGGAAGTTCATACCTGCACGTAGCCCCATCGGGCGAAGTCGCCATCACGACCGGAGCCCAGCCGCACGGCCAGTCTCAGGACACCACCTTTGCCCAGATTGCCGCGCACGAGCTGCAAATTCCGATGGATTATATCACCATCCAGCACTCCGACACCGACCTGCCGCTGTATTACGGGCAAGCCAGCTATGGCAGTCGTTCGCTGAGCGTGGAAGGCGCGGCGGTGCAGAAGGCTTGCCAAATGGTAATCGAGAAGGCCCGCAAAATGGCCGCGCATTTGTTCAAAATGCCGCTCGATCTTATTGAATATAAGGAAGGTAAAGTAATCGGTACGCCTGCGCCCGAGCAAGCGGTAATGACCTTGCAGCAGATCGCTTTGGTGCTTTGGCTGGGCTGGGATTTGCCGGAGGGAATCGATCCCGGACTGGAAGCCTCGGCCTATTTCGATCCCGAGAATTTTAATTTCCCCTTCGGCACACACGTGGCGGTGGTAGAAATCGATAGCGATACCTGCGCCGTGAACCTGGTGAAATACGTGGCCGTGGACGACTTCGGTACGGTGGTAAATCCCGAGGTGGTGCGTGGGCAAACCTACGGCAATATCGTGCTGGGTATCAGTCAGGCTTTATCGGAAGAAACGCGCTACTCGACTGAAAACGGACAAGTGCTAACCGACGACTTCGACACCTATGCCATCGCCCGCGCTGACTGGATACCAGTACTGGAATTGCACCGCACCGAAACGCCTTCGCCGTCCAATCCATTGGGCGCTAAGGGGGCCGGAGATGTCAGTAATCCGCCCGTTGCGCCCGCCGTGGTGAACGCCATCTGCGATGCGCTTTCAGATTACGGAGTAAAGCATATCGATATGCCCGTGACACCGGAGAAAATCTGGCAAGCCATCCATCAAAAACAAGCGTGATGACCACCGTAAACTTCGATTACACTGCCCCAAAAATGCTGGATGAGGCCTTGGCCTTACTCCAAAGGGAAGACACGCAGGTGACTGTCAGCGTGCGGCGCATAGCTGAATTCAGGAAAATCGAACAAAATGAGGAAGGTGTCACCATCGGTTCGGGAATCAGGTTAGCCGACCTAGCGCAACACGAAGCGACGGCCCATTACACCGCCCTTGTCCAAGCTCTCGCCACGATAGGCGATCGGCATCTTTTGAACCATAGAACGATAGGCGACGCTTTGCAAAAAAATAGCGGCGAATGCTCGGCCGTAGCTGCTGCACTCATTGCGCTTAATGCCAGCTTGGGTATTGTGAGTAAGGATCAGGAAAAAGAAGTTTCAATTTCTGATTTTTTACAAAACAACGGATTGAAACGCGCCGAACTACTGGCTTTTGTGCGGTTACCGCCCGCCGTCAATATTGAGTCTGCCTATGAAGAAGCTAATTTCCTCAGTGGAAGTAAATCTGTCTGCGGAGTGGCCATCGGGATGGGGAGATCAGTTGAAAATGCCTTGCGGATAGTCTTGGCTGGCTGCACCGACGAACCTGTGCGTTTGCCAAAGGTCGAGGGCGCACTTGCGGGCAAAGAAATAGGCATTAGTACAATCGAATCTGCTCTGGAAAAGATTAAGGATGAGTCCATTGTTCTCCGAAAAGACCTTCCGATCGGCGAAGATTATCTCCGGCACCTAATCAGTGTTTTAGTCAAAAAAGCAATATTGAAACTATAAATTACACAACGTTATGACAAATCAGGAATTCTACGAAAACCACCTCAAACTCTTGGCGGAAAACGACGCCGACAAACTAGTAGAAAACGACTACCACGAAGACGCCCAAATGGTGCTGCACGTAGCGGACGAACCCATTGTCCTCATCGGAAAAGAGGCGCTCAAAAAGCAGTTCCGGGACTACTTGGCTTATATCTACAAAGGCTTTGTATCTACCGAAAAACTAGCCATCACCGACGATAGCATTTTTCTGGAAGCCACCATCGATACCGCCAATGGCCATTCCAAAGTGTACGACGCCCTTTACATGAAAGACGGCAAGATATTCCGCCATTACTCGGGACTAAAATAATCAATGCTGACGGTGGAGACGCTGCGGCGTACCGACCCCAAGGTGGCTGCCCGTGCACTGAGTGATTGAATAAAAAAATATTCGCAAAGGCATTCAACCACCTCCACACTCATTTACTCAACCACTTATTCAAAACTAAAAAAATGAGCAAGAAAATTCTGATTATCGCTTCTAATGTAGGCCTTTGGGCCGAGGAACTACAAGCTCCCTGGGATGCCCTGAAAAAAGCCAGGCACGAACTCACTTTGGCCACGCCGAAGGGTCTCACGCCTCTACCGATGGAACTGAGCATGGACAAGGACTTCGTCGATCCCATGCAGAACTATCACGTGAATCCCGCCGAAGTGGTGGACCGCTGCAACGACATCCTGGACAATGGGGAGTGGGACAACCCCATAAAAATAGAAGACGCCAACATGGATGACTATGACACGCTGGTGCTGGTGGGCGGTCCGGGTTCGGCGCTCGATTTGGTCGGAAATCCTTTCGTGCATCGTCTGTGTGAAACAGCCTACAAACAGGAAAAGGTGCTGGGCGCGTTGTGCTACGCTGTGGGGGCGTTCGTGTGGGCGCGGGACGAAGACACGCTGCACCGCAGCATCGCCTACGGTCATAAGCTGGTAGCTCACCCCCGCGAGTGGGATTTCACGGGCAACATGAACTACTCACTAGTGCGGGCCACCGAGGAAAACAAAGGTACCGACATCGTCACGCAGGGTTTTGCTTTCCCGTTGCAGGTCATCGTCGAGGACGCCGTCGGCCCCAACGGAAAGGTATTTTCCGATCCTACCGCTAACCGCGAAAAACCGCAGGTGCATTACGACCACCCGTTCGTCACCGCTCTGTCGGTGGAATCGTCTATCGCGTTTGGCGATAAACTGGTGGAAGTCCTCGCCTGATAAACGCCCGAGCTATGTACGCTATACCCTCCCCATCAATTATGCCCCTTCGCCCGCTTTCGCCCGCCGAAACAGCCGTAGAAGTGAACGGTGGCCTACAGATCGGCGCTTTGGTGACCCTGGAAACGCTGGCCCGGTCGGCGGCGGTGCGGGAATTTCCTGCCCTGCAGATGGCGTTGCGCGGGGTGGTGGTTTCCAGCGGGCTGCGGCAGGTGGATATGCGTCGGATACTGCACGGAGAAGCCTCGCTTCAGGGTTTGGCCGCTGCGTTGATGGCTCTGGATGCCGAGTTGCTCGTCACCGGACCCGTGCGGGAGCGAGCCATCAGCCTGGCCAAATATCTGTTGCTGGATGGGGCAAAACTGACGACGGAGGAGGTGATTACGGATTTTTTTCTCCCGAAGGCGACAGGGCCAAAAGCGACCTCGGGCAGTCAGGAAAGCAGCAATTACCAGTCGGTAGATTACCTGCGCTCGGGACAGGCCGTCTGCGGCGTGGCGGCCTGGGCCCGGAAGTCGGGCGATACCTTGGATGAAGTCAGGCTAGTCCTCTCGGGTTGTACGCAAGTACCGGTTCCATTGAAGCGGGTCAGCGCCGCCCTCCGGGGCAAAGAGTGTTCTTCCAGCCACATTGAAGCCGCCACCCAGAAACTGGGTGAAGAACGCCTGACGCTTTACAATAAAGAACTAACCCTCGGCAGCCACCTTTTCAACTTGACCAAAACGCTGATAAAGAGGGCCGTAATTATGATTTGAGTGTCTGGCAACGTATCTCTTATGGGTTAACCGTTGCCCCACCCCGCTAACTATGCAAAACACCCCAACGTCATGAAACTAAAAGGAAAAAAAATTGGAGTCCTCTTCGAAGCTGATTACTTCGAGAACGAGATATTTTATTACAAATTCCGCTTCCCGGAAGAGGGAGCAGAGCTACATTTTCTTACTCGGCTCTGGGGGAATCCCAGCATCACTTTCCACGGCCACGAGTATCGGGCACCGATGGAATGCCACGAGAGTTTCGAGCACATGAGCGATGAGGAACTGCGCAGCTACGACGCCATCATCGTACCATCGGGCATGGTGTCGGATCGATTGCGCTATACTGAGGACGTCGAGAAAATTCCGCCCGCCACGGAGTTTTTGAAAAGAGCCTTCGCCGAGCCGGGGATTCTGAAAGGCATCATCTGCCACGGCCTGTGGCTAGTAGCTCCCGCCACTGAACTCGTAAAAGGACGCCCGCTGGTTTGTCACAATAATTTGATTGGCGACGCCAAAGCATACGGGGCCATTTACACCAACGAGGACGTGGTTGTGGACGGCGATCTGGTAACGGGACGCTCGGGCGGACACGCGCATTTGTTTGCCAGCAAGATTATCGAAATGCTATCAAAGTAAATCCTCTGAAAATCAAGAATCAATTAAAACCCTGCCATCATGAAAGCGTCATTTTTTCATATTGCGGTCACTGTTAAAGACCTAAAAAAGTTTGAAACATTTTACGCTAAACATTTCGGTTTCTACCGGGCGCGGGTCATCGACCTGGGGGATGATGCCGAACTGATTTTTCTCAAAAATGACGACGGTTTCTACCTGGAAGTTTTCCCCCCCGAAGAAGAAAGGCCATGCGCGATGGCCGAAGCCGACGGCCCGCATTACCCCGGCCTGAGGCACATCGCCTTTCAGGTTGACGACGTGGATGCCAAACTGGAAGAAATGGGGGATGACGCAGTCCTCAGCTTAGGCCCGCTCCGCTTCGACGACTTCATTCCCGGCTGGAAAACCGTGTGGCTCAAAGACCCGGAAGGGAATATTGTGGAGATTACGCAGGGTTATAAGGATCAGTTGACAGTTGCTTGAAATAATCTTGCCTCGAATTAAAAACGAAGTACGAAGTACCCCACGCCCCACTCATAAACTTTAAACTCATAAACTTTAAACTCATTATGAAAATCGACTTCACCTTTTCAGACACCATTGCGGGCTATGTGACCGACTACAAACCGGACGAACACTGGTTCTCGCTGGAA
>JBBSKK010000224.1:0-5884 GCA_038256395.1 Cytophagales bacterium
CGAGAGTGAGGTATAGGTAACCTTCCTTATCGAAAGCCACGCGACCACCAAAGTGGGGATTGGACTTGACGTTGGGCGTGGCTTTAAAAAGTACTTTTTTGTCCACTAGCTTGTGGTTTTTTAGCTTGGCTCGCATGAGGGCAGTGTTGGCACCGTCGGCGTCGCCCGCTTCGCCGGGGGCAGCGGGGGAGGCGTAGGTAAGGTACAGCCAGCCGTTTTTGGCGTAGTCGGGGTGCACCACCACATCCAGCAGGCCGCCCTGTCCTTTGGCTAGTACCTCGGGGACATCTTCGATCGGCTTGGGGTCGAGCTTGCCGTTGTGTATCAGGCGTAATGTGCCGCCGCGCTCGGTGACGAGCATATCGCCGTCAGGCAGGATAGCTACCGCCCAGGGCGTTTTCAGGCCCGTGACTACCGTGTCAATTTTAAGAGACAACGGTTGACCGCGGTTCTGGGAAAATTGTGTCGAACCGGAACCCGTCAGGCCGAAAGCGACCTGCGTAGCTGCGAAAATGATGGCGGAGGGAAGAATTTTTTTCGAAAAAGAGAAAGATTTTTTGTGGGGCATTGGGTAAAGTTTACGTAGTTCGGGAGTGAAATTTCAACAAATATAGGGAAATTGCCGCTGCCATGAGTAAACGCCTTCTCCGCCTGTTCCCGCCCTTTGACCAAGGTTCACTAGCCCCGATTGTTACGCAGGACATCAACGTAGTCCGGCGTGATGACCGGACGCTTTTTGGTCGCCTGGAATCGCTCGACGGCGATTCTTTGCTATTGCGCGACCTACGGAGCCACCCGCACCGAGTGCCACTGGTTGAGGTAGCCGAAATTATCTACGACCAAAAATCAAGAATCTTTCCAAAAATAGCCGAACCTTTGTGAATCATCTGACCTTTACATTGTGTTGCTTCATTCCTGCCCAATGTCAGAAAGCACCATTTTATGCTCGTCAATCTTCTTATAAAAAACTACGCGCTGATCGAACACCTCGAATTAGCGCCTGATCATCAGCTTAATATCATTACCGGAGAAACCGGCGCGGGCAAATCCATCATGCTCGGGGCCATTGGCCTTCTGCTGGGCAACCGCGCCGACAGCAAGTCGCTCTACGACCCGGCCAAAAAGTGCATCATCGAGGGCACCTACGATGTGTCGGGTTATGCCCTGGAACACGTTTTCGAGGAGGAAGAACTCGACTTCGGCCAACATTGCATCGTGCGCCGCGAAATCAGCCCGAGCGGTAAGTCGCGGGCCTTCGTCAATGACACGCCCGTCAATCTGGACACGCTGCGACGCGTCACCAACGAACTGATGGACATTCACTCCCAGCACGACTCCATCATGTTGGGCAACAACGAATTCCAGTTGCAGGTCGTGGACGTTTACGCCCAGACCGACAAATACCTGAAAAAATACCGTAAGGATTTCCGCCTCTACCGCGAAACCCGCGAGGCGTACGACGCCCTGAAAAAGTCGGCGGATCGGTTACGGAAGGAGTTCGACTACAACAATTTTTTGTACCAGGAACTGATCGAAGCCGGGTTGCAGCCCGACGAGCAGGAGGCGTTGGAAAACGAACTTACCATTCTGGAAAACGCCGTCGAAATCAAGGAAAAGTTGCAATTGGCCTACGATTACCTTGATAATCCCGAGCAGTCGATTCTGGATCTGCTCAAAGGCGCGGTCGGGACGCTCACGCAGGTTAGTCGGCTGGTCAGCTACTATGGCACGTTGCGCGACCGCGCCCAGAGCGCCCTACTCGAACTGCGCGATTTGGCCGACGAGGTGGGCAACGCGGGGAGCATGGTCGAGGTAGACGACGACCGCAGCACGCTCGTCCGCGAGCGGCTGGATTTGATTTACCAACTCCTGAAAAAACACACGGTCAAAGACATAACGGAACTTCTCGCCTTGAAATCCGAACTTGAAAGCAAAGTGAGCCAAGTGCTGAACATGGACGATGATCTGGAAAAGGCGCTAAATAAAACCGAACGCGCCCGGGAACGCATGATGCAGAGCGCCACCAAACTTTCCGCCGCTCGCAAGGCCGTTTGCAAAAGCATCGAGAAAAACATTTGCGAGGGACTGATCGAGTTGGGAATGCCCAATGCCTCGCTCACACTCGAAATGACGGAAGTGCCGCCCACCAGCGACGGCATCGACTTCATTTCATTCCTGTTCAGCGCCAATAAGGGCATCAAGCCGCAGGAGTTACGCAACGTGGCATCGGGCGGTGAATTCTCGCGGCTGATGATGGTCATCAAGTACATTTTGGCCGACAAGCGGCGGCTACCGACCATCGTTTTCGACGAGATCGACACGGGCGTGTCGGGCGAAATTGCTATAAAAATGGGCAATATGATGCGGCAAATGGCCAAGAACCACCAGATTATCGCTATTACGCACCTGCACCAAATCGCGGCGCAGGGTTCGGCGCATTATTTTGTATACAAAGATCACTCGTCGGCCAAAACAGTGAGCCGTATCCGCAAGTTAGGTTTTGAGGAAAGGGTAGGGGAGATCGCCCAGATGATCGGCGGCAACAAACCCTCGGAAACCGTGGTAAACAACGCTCGCGAAATCCTGACCCAAACCACGGCGCAGATGAATGAGAAGACGCAGACGAAGCTTTTTTAGTGATGAGTGATGAGTGATAAGATATTCTAATGTAAAATCAACCTCTAAGATTATGAATACCAAGTTGGTGACTTTTCTGTTTATTTTGTTTGCCTTTGTTGCTTGTAATCAAGGCAGGGAGCGGGCGGAGGAGACGGAGGATGAAGTAATGGCCATTCACGATGAGGTGATGCCCAAAATGCAGGACATCCTGAATCTGAAAAAACAGCTTTCGGCTAAGTTGCTCGAACTGGATAGCTTACAGCAGGAAGGGGTGAGCAGCAACACATTGGCCGAACAGAAGATGAAAGCCCTCGAACTCAGCCGGGACCTGACTTTGGCCGATAGTCTGATGATGGATTGGATGTACCAGTACCGGGGCGACTCCGCCAAAGCGCTTCCTACGGGCGATGCACTATTGTATTTCCGGTTGGAAAAAGACAAAATTTCTGACGTGCAGAAGAGGACGAACCAGAGTTTGGAAGCTGCGCGGGAGTTTTTGAAGTAAGTAGCTGTCGGTTATTAGTCGAGTTGGTTTTAAAGATTTTTGATATCAAAGCCCCAGCGGGGTGGCATTTTAGTAGCAATAACAAGAACAATGATGAATAGCGAATCCAAGCCCCAGCGGGGCGACGCCACTGTAGCAGGAATTCGGCTCGTGATGAATAAGAGATTTTTGAATAAAATACTGATTTCGCTGACGTTGGTGGCCGGAGTTCTGGCCTGTGACAATGCCCCGAAACGATTACCGATTCTAGGCGAACGCGATGCGGTGACCAAAGAAGTGGATGGAAAAATGGTTACAGATACGGTGTACAACACCATTCCCGACTTTGCCTTCGTCAACCAAAAGGGCGACACCGTGACCCAAAAAGTCGTGGATGGAAAAATTTACGTGACCGATTTTTTCTTCACTTCCTGCCCCACGATTTGCCCCGTGATGAAACGGCAGATGATCAAGGTCTATGATAAATATAAGGACAATCCCGACTTTATGATTCTCTCGCACAGCATCGACCCTGACCACGATACGCCCGAGGTGCTAAACAAGTACGCTACGGACTTAGGCGTGGAAGGCACGAAGTGGGAATTCCTGACGGGTGAGAAAGAGAAAATCTACGACATCGGTCAGGGCCACTACCTGGTCACGGCTAAGGAAGACGACACCGCCGAGGGCGGCTACATTCACAGCGGCGCGTTCGTATTGGTGGACAAAGACCGCCGGGTACGTGGTATGTACGACGGTACCAGCGAAGAAGGAACCGAGAAGTTGATTCGGGATATCAAGGTTTTGTTGGCGGAATATGATTAGAAGGTCAAGGGTTAAGGCGGGGCCGCCCGGCGGTCAAGGGTCAAGGATTATAGGTTTCCTGTTCTTCTTATTTGCCTTCGCCTCCTGCCAAAGTTCGGAGGAGTTGAAGCGGGAGCAGTATTATTCGGAGGGATACCAGCTTTACACGGTGCACTGCGCCAATTGCCATCAAGCCGAGGGAACGGGGCTGGCCAATCTTTATCCGCCCATTCAGGGTTCGTCTTATTTAATGCAAAAGGCAGATTTGATTTGCATTGTTAAAAATGGTCTGGCGGGCGAGATTCAGGTGGCGGGCAAAACCTACAATCGTCCGATGCCCGCCAACCCCAAACTAGCCGACATCGAAATCGCCGAAATCGTGACCTACGTCAACAACACCTGGGGGAAAGATACCACCTACACGCCCACAGATTCAGTAACCGCCATACTGAACCGGTGCAAGATGAAATAAGGTTATAAAGTCAAAAGCTTAAAGTGCTGTTGTTTAGTGACTTTAAACCGCTCGGGCGGCCCTGTCATAAACTCATAAACATTTGAACTCATCTACTGCATCCCCGGATCGACGTCAAAAATGCCGTAGGGTTTGCGGATGGTCATAGCCGAAAAGTCCTGGTTGGCGTCCATGCCTTTGCCATTGGTATAAGAACCCGTGGCTAGGTTTTTGATTGCCACTTTTTCTTCGGTAAAAACCTTGCGGGTCGTGGGGTTCCAGTAAAGTTCGGGCGTGGTGAGGCGCCGCTGCTCCACTTTATTGACCACCACCACATTTCCTTTCACTATATAGAGGTTGCGGGCATTGTCGAAGCGTCCTGAGTCGGAGCGCAGCGTAGTAACGACCTGCGTGCCGCTGGGGTCGAAAAACTTGATATTGACCGTGTCGGGAAAAACCTTGTCCTCATTCTGGTAGCGGTATTGAATAGGCGTTTCCACCTCCACCCGCTGCTGGCCTTCTTCGCTATATTGTAGCCGCACATCGAAGATTTCCTCCAAAGGGCCGTTGTAAAGCTCTACATCGGGGTCAGGTTTTTCCGCGCAGCTACAAAGCGACAAAGCGACAAAGCCACAAAACCACAAAGTGGTCTTCTGCCTATAACTAAACGGCCGCTGGGCGGCCCTATCCACGACTAACCAACTCCACATCAATTACACGATTACACGATTCAACGATTAAACCCTTCGACAACACTAGTCGATTCTCACTTTCGAGAACCATGAATTATCCACCAGCGTGATGCCTAACACCACTTTTCCGTAACGTTCCTGAATGGCCTGGTTGCTGACCGTGCCACGCTGACCGGCAATGAAGGAAAGCGTGAAAGAATTGGCGGAGTTGCCATTTTGGCCTACTGGGAAGGTGCCGCCAAAGGAAAAGTTGGTGTCTTTGAGCTGCGTACCACCGGGGTTGTAAGGTAGTGTACCACTGCTGAACCCTAACCGATACTCGATTTTCTTGAAATAACCGGCGCTGGCAGCCAGATTTGGAATATATTCCAGCCCAAGATGAACGCGTCCTGCATCGACGAGGCCGTCGTTGCTGCCGCCAAAGCTGCGGTACTCCGACCAGTTCTGTCGTGAATAGTCTGCGGAGAGTGTCAGTTTGTAGGGCCATTCCAGGCTGGCTCCCACGCGGTACTGCGAAGGCAGTCGGATGCCGCCTTTGGCGTTGTTGGACAGCGTGTCGGGCAAGCCGACGGCAAAGCTGTTATTGGACAGCTCAAAGCTCGTCGTCTGCCGGGCATTCAAATTGGTACCGAAACTATACGCCCCACCGAGATTGAGGTTGAGTTTGTTGTCCTTTTTTACGGGAATGCGAACCGCCGTACCCGCCCGGAATGCAAAATCAGTATAGGAATTGCGTTCGGTGCGGCTGACGAGGTAGTCGGCACCATCGCCGATGAGTAGTTGCGATTCGGAGGCCCGGCGTACGTTACCGAAAAGGTAGGACGATTCCAAACC
>JBBSKK010000225.1:0-5880 GCA_038256395.1 Cytophagales bacterium
AACCATGTGAACGGCGGGGTATTCGTAGTAGTGGTAGTAAGCCGCTTTGCGAAAATTCTCGGTTTTCCCTTCAAAGAGGGGCACTAGGCTTTCGCCCTGCATATCGCCTGGTACGGCCACACCCGCCGCCGCGAGCAGGGTAGGGGCGAAGTCGAGGTTTTGTACCATTTGGGTGTTAACGCTGCCGGGCTCGATGACGCCCGGCCACCGCACCAGCAGCGGCGTGCGAAAGGACTCTTCGTACACAAAGCGCTTGTCGAACCAGCCGTGTTCGCCCAGGTAAAAACCCTGGTCGGAGGTGTAGACGACTATGGTATTTTCGTCCAGGCCGCTTTCTTTCAGGTAGTCCAGCACTTGACCCACGCCCTCGTCCACGGCGGCGATGGTGCCAAGGTAGTCCTGCATATAACGCTGGTATCGCCACTGCATGAGGGCTTTATCATCCATGCCCTTCTGGTACCTTGCCTTGAAATCGGCGGTGATGGGCTTATAGTACTTGTCCCATTCGGCCCGCTGCTCAGGGTTCATGCGGCCTACTTCGCGCTCGAAGCCGTTGATATCTTTCCTTTTTTCCAGATTTAGTTCCTCCACTACCTCGGGGTACAGCTTGGAGTCGCCCGCGTAAAACATGTGCTTCAACAGGTTCATTTCGGCGGTTTTAGCGGCGGTGCCACGGCCCTCGTAGTCGTCGTAGAGGGTTTCGGGTTCGGGAAAGGTGCGCTGGGTGTATTCGGGCAGGTGGCGCAGGGCGGGTAGCCACTCGCGGTGCGGGGCTTTGTGCAGGTACATCATGAAGAAGGGCTTATCTTCCTCTCGCTCGTTTTTCAGCCAATTGAGCGTCATGTCGGTGATGAGGTCGGTCACGTAGCCCGTCAGCGTGATTTTTCCTGCTTTCTTAGTGATAAAATCAGGATTATAGTACGCACCCTGTCCCGGCAGAATTTTGAACTCGTCGAAGCCCTTGGGATTGTTGCCGAAGTGCAGCTTGCCGAACATGGCCGTTTGGTAGCCCGCTTGCTGCAAAAGTTGCGGGAAAGTCATCTGCATGGTATCGAAAGGGAAGTTGTGGTCGATCTTGCCGTTGAGATGGCTGTGCTTTCCGGTCAGGATCACGGCGCGGGAAGGCGCACAAATCGAGTTGGTGACGCTGGCATTGTTGAAGATCATCCCTTCTTTGGCGATGCGGTCGATGTTGGGCGTCTCGATCAATTTATTGCTGTACGCGCTGATGGCCTGGTAGGCGTGGTCGTCCGACATGATGAACAAGATATTAGGTGGACGATTCCTGGCCTTTTTCTCATCGCTTCCGCCGCAAGCCGCCATAAGCAGGGCGAGTGATAGGGTGATTCCGAGGACAATCGAATAGGTTTTTTTCATTTTTGAGAAAGGGTTTGTCTGAATTGATCCGGTATTTAAATGCCTTTTTCAGCGCAATTTACTGATGTAAGCGTAAAACGACCCCTGCTGCTGGCCTTGTTCATCGGTAAAGCTGGTGTACAAAGACGTATCGCCCGCCGGCAAATCCACCTCAAAGTCAACCGACTCGCTTCTGGTTTCGACCGCCATTTCTTTTTCTACGCCGCCAACTTTAATCGTGGCTTTTTGGATAGAAAGCGGCTTTCCCAAAGGGTAAGGTTCGACGCCCGGCTCGGCGGGCGGTACGGGAGCGGCGGCGTCCAAAGCGAGGCCGCTCTCCTGCGGGTAGCGGCGCAGCGACACGCGGTAGCGGCCCGCCTCGGCCACCTCAATTTTCCAGGGGCCATTGCCCCCCTTGGCCTGCCGGATCATGTTCTGGTTCCAGGCGGGATTGTCATCGAGGGCAAAAAAATCGTGGGCTGTCAGACATACCACTGGTTGCTGCTTGCTGCCCACCACGACGCGGTTGAAGTCGTTGCCGCGCCGGAAAATTTCCGGCCACCACGCCCGGTAGGCTTTTTGAAACTCGGCTACCTTGGCCGGATGCGCTGGGGCGATATTGTTCCTTTGGCCGGGATCGGCCGATAAGTCGTAAAGTTCTTTGCCGTCGATGAGCCGCCAGTTGCCCTGCATGACGGCTGACATTTTTCCCTCCGCCAAATAGCCTTCGCGCTGCGTGTCGGTAATCAGGATGCGTTCCGGGTCGATGAGCTGGTTTTGCAAGATAGTCGGGGCCAGGCTGATGCCGTTGAATTCGGCTTTTTGAGGGGTTTTCAACCCGCAGAGGTCGAGCAGCGTGGGCAATATGTCCACGATCCCGGCCAGCCCGTTTTCGTTACGGGCGGAGAAGTCCTTGGCGGGCCAGTGCAGGAAAAACGGCACCCGGTGGCCGCCTTCGTACTGCGAACCCTTCGCGGCTCGCATCCCGGCGTTGAAGCCCTTGTCCACGTTCCCGTCTTTGGCAAACTTCACCCCGGCAGCGGTGCCATTGTCGGACATGAAGATGAAGATGGTATTTTCGTAAACCCCCGCCTTTTTCAAATTCTCGATAAACAAACCCATTTGCTCGTCGGCGTTGGTAATCATGCCGTAAAAGTTCGGGTTCGGAATCTTGGGGTTATTGGCGTAAGACTGGCTGTACTTGGGCGCGACGTGGTACGGACTGTGCGGCGCGTTCAGGGCGATGTAGCAGAGGAAGGGCTTTCGCTTGTTCTTTTGGACAAATTTCGCCGCCTCTCTGAACCAGACATCGGTGCAGTAACCCGCGTATTTTTTGGGCTTGCCGTTATGAAAATAAGTGTCGTTGAAATAGTCGTTGTTCCAGTAGTCGGGCGTTTGGGTCACGCCACCGCCGCCGTGGATCAGCACCTCGTCGAAGCCCCGGTCTTGCGGCCGGAAGGGGTAGTTGTCGCCCAGATGCCACTTGCCGAAGATAGCCGTGGTATAGCCGCCCGCTTTGAATTGCTCGGCCATCGTAATTTCCCCGGCCCGCAGGTACTCGCGCCCGATGATGGTGTGCCACACACCGACCTGGTTGTTGTTTTTGCCCGTCATGAGGCTGGCCCGGGTGGGGGCGCAGGTCGTGCCGGAATGGAAATTGGTAAAGCGGACGCTCCGGTCATGCAGCGCATCCATGTTGGGCGTTTTGATCCAGGGATTGCCGTGGCAGGCCAGGTCGCCGTAGCCCTGGTCGTCAGTCAGGACGATGACGACGTTTGGTCTTTGGGCAAAACTTATCCCGGAAAGGAACAGTAACCAAACAAATATTTTAAGATTCATAAATTTGATTCTCAGACTATTGAGTGGTAGGATGTAATTCCTTTTAAAATTCTTAACTCTCCATTCTCCACTCTCCACTAAATTAAAGTAGGGGTAAAAGAATAAAGCCCTCGTCTGCTAAGGAAAGGAAGAATTTTTAGTAAAGTTTTTTCTCATAGGTAATTGATTGTGAAAAGAAAGCTCCGCTTGGGGCTTTCTTTTTTTATTTCAATTAAGCCCCGATGGCCTGCACCTTTTGCGCCACGTTGCGGTGAAAGGCGGCGATCACCTTGCCGTGCAGGTAGGGATAAATCCTTTTCTCCCGCAGGTAGGATCTGGTCTTGCCTCGGTAGATGGTGCGATGAATAATGCGGGTGTGGGCGTCGGGCGTTTCCTGGAAAATAAGCCGCTGGCTGCCTTCGGTCTTGCCGCCTTCGATATACGAAAACTCGATGTATTTTTCCGCCGGGTCGATGCGGGTGATCTGGTGCGCTACGGCGATATTGACCATGCCCCAAAACAAACTAACGTTCAGGAAAATAACCTGCCCTTCGCGCAAGCCACTATATTGATCCTTCAGGTAAGTCAGTACCTTGCTGCGCTTGCAGTACATGCAGCCGAAACTCACCATCCGGCTGCGCCAGGTTTCGCGGGGCGGTATGGTCAGGTAGGTTTCCCAGACAGTTTCCAGGTCAGAATTCACCGTAAATGATTTGGTGTGAACGTGGTAAGAATCACGTTCGGCAGGAATGAAACAGGTCGTGTCGAGCTGATCGAAATCGCAGGAGACTTGTACGCCTCGACCCTGAATGTAGTCGCGGACGGTTTTCTGTTGGATTCGGTCAAGTTTGATATAATCGGGGAGGTGAAGCGACATATATTTGAGCGAGTAGGGTTGTGTTTAGAATAAAAAGGACTTTTCAGGATAATCTACCCACTTTTCAACAACCTGATTGGAGCGTCCCTTATTGCAAACGATCAAAAAATACCAGCGTTTGCGCGATGTGCTTCTCCCAATAAGGCCATTCGTGGCCGCCCGCAAACTCCTCGTACTCGTGCGGAATGCCGTGTTCGAGGAGTTTCTGGTGAAGCATTCGGTTGGCGGCCAGCAGGTCGTCGTCCAGTCCGCAGTCGAAGCGGAATGGCGGGAGTTTTCCCTTGTTTTTTAGCATCTGGCCCAGCACCGAGCCTTCAGCCGGGTCGTTCTGCCGATAAACGGAAAGCGGCTCCTCCACGAACCGGCTCATTTGTCCCAACTCAGTAATGGACGAATGCCCGGCGAAGCCCCGGAACCGCCGCGGGTACTTCGCCCCCAGCCGCATGGCCCCGAAGCCACCCATCGACAGCCCGGCGATGAAAAGCGCATCATCGGCAAATGTCAAATTAGGAAAAGCTTCGAGAACGGCGGCAGGGACGTCTTCCACGATCCATTTTTCAAAGTCCCGCCCCGAGTGCGGTAGGTAGCCGCTGCCGTCGCCGAAAAGTCCGTCGGAAGGCATGGCCAGGGCGATCGGCTTGATTTGCTTTTCCTCAATCATTCGCTGTGCTATGCGGTGGACGCCCGCTTTCATGGCCCAAACCCAGTGGCTACCATAGACGCCGTGCAGCAAAATCACCAGCGGCAGCGGTTCGGTGGTGGTTTCTGGCAGGAAAACGGAAATATCACCTCTGCCCCGCAGATTGGGCGTCTTGACTGTGATGTGGTGCAATCTCTCGTGGGAAAAACGAGGATCGGACACCTCGAGCGTTCGGAATTGTTGTGGCATAAAAGGGAATAACGTTTTTCCAGTAAAAACCCAATTTACTTCACTTTTTCTAACCAAACCTTTTTGAATTTAAAATAACACGAACGATGGTGCTATTCAACTTTTCCCGAAGCAGCCTTACTGCAGTAGCTTTCTTGCTGTGCTGTGGAGCCACATTACCCGGCTTTTCTCAAAACAAAAGTCCAAATATTGTCATCATATATGCCGACGACCTGGGCTACGGCGACCTGAGCAGCTACGGCGGCGATATTCCCACGCCCCACATCGACCGCATCGGCCAGCAGGGCATCCGCTTCACGGATTTCTACGTCTCGGCCCCGGTCTGCACGCCCTCGCGCTTCTCGCTGCTGACAGGCCGCTACCCGCAGCGCTCGCAGCACGACTTGACCAAAGCCCTCATGCCGCTGGATAAAAATTACCTCGATCCGTCGGAAACCACGCTGGCCGAGTACCTGAAAGGCCAGGGCTATGTCACCGCGCTCTTCGGGAAGTGGCACCTGGGGGCCAAAGACGAAAACGACTCGCCCATGCGGCACGGCTTCGACACCTTCACGGGCTTCAAACCGGGCTGCATCGACTACTTCACCCACGTGTACGGCAGCCTGGGGGCCAACTGGTTCGTGGACGGCAAGCCCGCCGTGGAGAGCGGCTACTCTACCGAACTCATCACCCGCCACGCCACCAAATTTCTGGACGAGGTGAAAAGCAAATCCGCGCCCTTCTTCCTGTACCTGCCTTACAACGCCCCGCACTTCGGCAAGACCGACCCCGACGACGTCCGCGACCATACCGTGGCCCTAAACGTGACCAAGTACGAGGGGTACCCGATCATGAACTCACTGCAAGCCCCGCCCGCCTACATGAAGAAATTTGCCAGCATCGCCGATCCCTATCGCCGGACCTACGCCGCGATGGTTGCCAGCCTGGACGATCAGGTTGG
>JBBSKK010000226.1:0-5856 GCA_038256395.1 Cytophagales bacterium
ATTTCCCAGGTGTTGACCTGCTCGGGCGAAAGGCCCCTGATGGTCTGCGGTTGCAGGAAATTGGGGTTCGGCTGGCCATTGGGCAGCGTCGAAACGGCGTTCAGTCCCTGAAAGCCGCCGTTAATATTTCCCATTACCAACAAAGAGCCAAAATCCAGGTAGATGTACTGGTCGAGTTGGGCGGGCTGGCGAAAGGCTTGCGCGTAGCTCAGGCGGAAATTATGCTCCCGGTTCTCTCCCAAAGACAACACGCCCGAGGCACGGGGCGAAAAGCGGGTGCCGAAGTTTCGGAAGTTGTCCACCCGTCCGGCGAATGCCAGGCGCAGGCGGTCGCGCAGCAGGTTCTGGCGGATTTGTCCGTAAGCCCCGCCTTCGTAGTTGACGATGTGGTCGCGCATCTGCACGTCGTTGGTACCGGGCGCAATGGGCGACTTGTCGCCGTCGGCCAGCAGCGTGCCGGCTGAGCGCAGCCGGTGGGTGCGGAAACTGGCTCCGGCGATGAGTTGCGTGGCGGGGGCGAGTTGCCATTCCTTTTGGGTACTTAGGTCGTAAAATCGCGCGGTATTGGCGAATGCCGCCCCGCGCACCGTCCGCGCGCCGTTCACCTCGATGGTACCCACGCCGCTCACGATTTGCTGGCGCAGGTCGTTGAAAGCCTTGCTGCCGACGGGCAGCATCACGTCCTGCGCTATACGCGACGCCAGCGCCTGAGCCTCGGCGATGCTTTGTCCGCCCGGAATGGCTTGCCCAAGTTGGTAAGGCTGCGGGGCGTTGCCGTCGGGATTGGCGGCATAAACGCCGTCGAGTGTAGCGCTACCAGGCAAGCCGTTCTTGCGGGCGGCGCCGAAAATTTGATTCCAAAGCGCGAAGTAGTTCTGGCCGTAGGTCGGGTAGCGACCGCCGCCGGACTTGGCGGGTGCCATCACGCTGCCCATGATGCCGTTGCCGAGGCCGCTCAGGTCGTAGGCTTTCCCCCCATAATCATAGACCGTATAGGCCCGCACGAACCAGTCCTTCCCGGAAAGTTCGGCGCGGTGGAGGTCGTACTGCATGGCGCGTTGGGCATAGCGGCTGCTGCTCTGAAAAATGCCGTTGCTGAACGTATAGCGGTATTCGTAGGTCAGTTTGGTGCGTTCGGTGATTTTGTAGTGAAGTGAGGGATTGATACGAATATTCCCGGCCTTGTAGCTGTCGCCCCAAACCGTGAACAGGTCGCCCGGTGCTTTGGCCCACAGCAAATCCCGCTCGGCGTAGCCCGGCGCGTAAATGCGGTACGTCTTGTTGCCGTTCAGAGCGGTCAGCACAGTGTTGGTGACCGTGGAACCCTGGTCGCCGTAGCGGTTGAGGGCGTTCCAGCCCAGCGGCGAACCCTTGGCATTGTTAGCAGGATCGGCCCCGGCCAGGCCACCGGAGGTGACGCGCTTGATGGCCGCGTCGCTGGACGCGATAAATTCGTCGGCGGAGAAGTAGTTGGCGTTGATTTTGAAGGCCAGTTTGTCGCCAATCGTTTTCGCGTAGCGCACCTGAAAATCAATCAAATGACGGTTGCCGCCGCGAAACGAGGCCGTCAGGCCGGGCGTAGTGAAGGGGTCTTTGGAGTGCATCAGCAACACGCCGTTGAGGGCGTTTGAGCCGTACAGCGCCGAGTTGGCCCCGTGAACGATGTCCACGCTTTCCAAATCTAAGTCAGAAATCCCCACCCAGTTGCCGTAGTACAGCGAAGCGGTCGGTGAGGTCACGTCCACGTAGTCGGCGAGTTGCACCACGCGCTCGGCCTTGTTGCTGTTGAAGCCGCGGGTACTGAAGCTGGTAATCAGCCAACTCGACTGGCTGACGTCGACGCCTTTATACTTGGCCAGGCCGGAAATAAGATCAGTCGAGGCGGTGCGTTGCAGTTGCGGCGCGGCGATGTGCTCCACCGTCACGGGCGTTTCCATCACGCGCTCGGCGGTGCGGGAAGCGGCGACGGTGATTTGGTTCAGGGTACCGCCGTCGCGGCTGGTGGTATCGGTTTGGGCGTGCGATTTTTGAAATAAAAAAAACGCAAAAAGAAAAATAGCTTTGCACCTAAAAACCATGAATAGGAGAGTTGATTTTGAATCCCAAAGGTAAGACTGTCTGCAAGACTTTCGAGTTTTTGCGCAACGCAAAACAAAGCCGCCGTAGTTAAAAACTACTACGGCGGCTCCAACGTGTCGTAAATCGAGGCAGTTATTTCTGAGCGGGATCCTTCAACTCCGCCGACCCGAATAGTACCGTGAATTGCTTGCACCAGATCAGCACCTGCGTCCGGTTATCCAGCTTGGCGTCGGCGGGCAGTTTGATGAAGAAGCTACCCGTATTTTTAAGCTCCGCTACTTCGATGAAATTCTTGGCTTTGGTATCCTCGGCGAGGTAAATACGCAAATCAGGCCCGGCGTCGGACTTGAAATTCTCGAATACCAACGTATGGTCCGAACCCTTACGATACAGCTTGGCTGTGCCTGAAGTAGGGTGGACGCCGTTTTTGAAAGTACCTTGCAGCAGTAGCGTTTGAGTCGATGGATCGAACGTGTTGGTGCCGCCCGTGGTACTACCCGTCGTGCCGCCGGGTGTAGTGACGTCATTTACCGGAACGAGTTCTTTGTCTTTGGGCGAGCAGGAAACGGCCACGGCGAAAGCTAATAAAAGAGCGATGTTTTTCAGGGGATTTTTCATAATAAGGGCTTTTTTAAAGTTGATGTTCGGCACTGTTACGTCAGCTTGCCCCTAATGGGTTGCGTGAAGCGCGTCGCGTCTCGGTATCTTGTTGATTTTGAATAAATCACTGGTTATCTTTGGAAGAAAAAACGGCTCCCAAGATTCAGGCCATTATTCAGAAGCAAAAAGAAAGATTGAGAGCGTCATAGCAAACAAAAATATTTACAAAAAATTGATGAACCATGAGCGTACTAATCACTGACGATATTTTAAGGCAAGCCAATATGTCGGAACCGGAGTTTAAGCTCGAACTAGGAATATTCCTTTATACCAATAACATTCTTACGACGGGTAAAGCCAGTGAATTTGCGGGATTGCCCAAAGTGATTTTTCAGAAAAAGCTTTCTGATAGAGATATAGCTGTATCTTATGATGAGGAAGAATTCATGAAAGATTTGGCGACCGTACGTAAAAATTACGGTGATTTGGACCTACAAAAATCTCAACCTTAAAAATCTGTTTAATCTAAAAACTACCAAATGGTTAAGAGTGCTTTATGTACGGTCATTTTTCTTCTAACAGTCTTATCGTTAATCGGCTGTGCACAGAAATACCTAAGCTCGTCCGCCAGGCAACTGGTAGGCGTACACCGGGTCATCGCCGTTGTCCCTCCTACTTCAAACCCATATCCCGAGGCAGGAGAAAACACCATGGGGCAATCCATCAATTTGCAGCAAAGATTATACAGTTGGCTGATGAGCCGGAAGGTCAAAAATCAACTGTCCGTCGATGTTTTGAGGGTTCGGGAAACAAACGACCTATTGGAAGAAGCTGGCTATTTTGCTGGAAAAGAGCTTTCGCCGCGCCAAATCTGTGACTTATTGGGGGTAGATGCCATTCTTACCTCTCAATACTCGGCTCGCCAAAAAATCTCCGGGGCCGAATCGAGCGTGTTAGGATTGGCAGGGACGGTCGTTGGAGCAGCCGGCGGGGCAATTATTTTACCAAGCAATCCTCCCACGGGAAGCGTCAGCTCAGTTTTGGAGTTGTACGATGGAAGAACCGGGGAAATGTTTTGGAGCTACGGCGAGAAAGTATCTGTTTACACGGGGGGTACGCCTTACGACACCCGTACCTCATCGGAGTCGATAGATCAGATCATGAGCGCTGCTAGTAGGAATATGCCTTATTTCAAAAGGCCAAGGGGTCAGTACAAGAGCTTCAATTTTTGAACCTTTTGTACCGAAAACCGAAGGAGCCTTAACCAAACCACTAATGCGTCGCCTCCCCCACCCCGCTCGGCAACCGAATATCCTCTACAATCTGCTGCACGTCCTCCGGCGGTGCGGGCGTGAAGGCGCTGATAGTCAGCGACACCACGAAATTGGCCAGCATTGCCACCGAGCCGAAACCTTCGGGTGAAATACCAAACCACCATTCGGAAGCGGGCGGCGTTTCGCCTAGCCAACCCAGCTTGTACTTCGCCATGTAGTAGAGCATCAGCCCCGTGCCCACGACCATCCCGGCCACGGCCCCTTCCTTGTTCATTCTTTTGTAAAAAATCCCCAGAATAATGGCCGGAAAAAACGAGGCCGCCGCCAGCCCAAAGGCCAGTGCCACTACTGCCGCCACAAATCCGGGCGGATTGATGCCGAAATAGCCCGCTACGCACACCGCCACCGCCGCCGCGATGCGAGCCGCAATCAACTCGCCTTTCTCGGAGATATTGGGCATGATGATTTTCTTCAAAAGGTCGTGCGATACCGAGGCCGAAATCACCAGCAGCAGCCCAGCCGCCGTGGAGAGTGCCGCCGCCAGTCCGCCCGCTGCCAGCAGGGCGATGACCCAGTTGGGCAGGTTAGCGATTTCGGGGTTGGCCAGCACCATAATGTCGTTGTCGATCTTCAACTCGTTGACTTCTTTATCGGCCACGTACTGGATTTTACCATCGTTGTTCTTGTCGTCGAAAGCCAAAAGCCCCGTTTTCTCCCAGTTTTTGAACCATTGCGGCACCGAAGCGTAGTCGCGGTTGCTGACGGTTTCGATGAGGTTGGTACGGGCAAACACCGAAATAGCGGGCGCGGTGGTATAAAGGATGGCGATGAAAAACAAAGCCAGTCCCGCCGACATCCGGGCGTCTTTCACGCGCTTGACGGTAAAAAACCGCACAATTACGTGCGGCAGTCCGGCGGTACCGACCATGAGCGCCAGAGTGATGGCAATGAGGTCGATTTTGCTTTTGGTACCCTGCGTGTATTCGGCAAAGCCCAGTTCGCGGGAAAGTCCGTCCAGTTTATCCAACAAATACACCCCCGAGCCGTCAGACAAGGTACTACCCATCCCGACCTGCGGAATAAAAGCACCCGTCATATTGATAGAAATTAAAATCGCCGGAACCATAAAGGCGAAAATCAGCACACAGTACTGCGCCACCTGCGTGTAGGTGATGCCCTTCATGCCGCCCAGCACGGCGTAAAACAGCACGATGACCATGCCGATGACGACGCCCGTATTGATATCGACCTCCAAAAAGCGCGAAAACACCACACCCACGCCGCGCATCTGTCCGGCCACGTAGGTAAACGACACCAGCAGCGCACAAATCACCGCCACCGTGCGGGCGACGTTGGAGTAGTAGCGGTCGCCGATAAAGTCAGGGACGGTGAATTTGCCGAATTTTCGGAGATAAGGCGCTAATAATAAAGCCAATAACACGTAGCCACCCGTCCACCCCATAAGATACACCGTGCCGTCGTAGCCCATGAAAGAAATAAGTCCGGCCATCGAAATAAACGACGCCGCCGACATCCAGTCCGCCGCGGTGGCCAGGCCATTAGCCAGCGGCGACACGCCGCCGCCCGCCACGTAGAATTCTTTGGTACTACCCGCCCGCGACCAAATGGCGATGCCGATATACAGGGCGAAGGTGATACCAACGATAATGTAAGTCCAGGTTTTTACGTCCACGGAAGGAGTTTAAAGTTTATGAGTTTATCAGTGAATATTTCATTCGTCATATCCGTACTTCTTATCCAATCTGTTCATCAGGTAGATATAGACGAAAATGAGCAGGACGAAGACGTAGATGGCGCCTTGCTGGGCGAACCAGAAGCCGAGTTTGAAGCCGCCGAGACGGAAGTTGTTGAGGGCATCGGCGAAGAGGATGCCCGCGCCGTA
>JBBSKK010000227.1:0-5835 GCA_038256395.1 Cytophagales bacterium
AAAGTCACGACGACGACCATCGCCACCAACCGAAATATTCCGAGGGCCACGCGCGAAGAAATCCTGAAATCGGTGCTGGCCGACTACAACGCCGCCCTGCCTGACTTGCCTAACACCAACGCCAACAAAACGCTGGCCAAAACCTTTGCCACCAAGAATGCGGTTCGGGCGGCCCTGGCCCGCTACTACCTTTACCAAAAAGAGTGGGCGCAGGCCGAGAAACTGGCTTCGGAGATCATCGCCACCGGTTTGCAAAAATTACCCGCCGATATCGCCGCCGTATTTTTTCAGGAAGTCGATGACGAAACAATTTTCGAGGTAGCCTACGCCAATAATTCCAGCGACGACCCCGGAACAAGCACCTTCGGCCTGAACGACGTGCTACGCGGTCGCCGCGAGGTCATTCCGGCTAATACCTACATTCTGACCATGCTCGAAGCCAACGCGGGTGAGCGTCGTCAGACAATTTCTTTCGACCCCACCCGGCAGCGCGGGCGCGACAACGGCTGGTCGGTGCGGAAGTACGGCTCGCCCGACGAGGCCAACAATAACATCACGATTTTCCGCCTGGCCGAGCAGTACCTCATCCGGGCCGAAGCCCGCGCCCAGCAGGGCCGTATTGTGGGAGCCAACGGTGCCCAGGCCGACCTCAATGTGCTACGCCAACGCGCCAAAGCCCCCAACGCCAGCCTCACGACCCAGTCCGATGCCCTGCTGACCATCGAAAAAGAGCGGGTGTACGAGCTTTCCTTCGAGGGCCACCGCTGGTACGACCTCAAGCGCACGGGCCGCCTGCAGACCGTGATGACGGCTTTCTCGCCCAACTGGAACGAAAAGTTTAGCCTCTGGCCCATCCCCCAAAGCGAAATCCAGCGGAACGACGCCCTCAAAGGGTCGCAGAACCCGGGGTATTAATTGTGAATTAGTGAATTTTGAATTAGTGAATAATAGTGATGAAATTAACTCATAAAATACTATCGCTGGGATTTGTGCTGGCGATGCTGGCTTTGGCCTCCTGCGAGGAACAGAAAATAACCTTCGAAGGGCCGGACTACGTGCGTTTTTCGGACTCGTCGGAGGTTTACAAGGAAAGTGTGGGCCAGCCCATCGAGGTGAAAGTCCACGTGGTGGGCAAGCCGCTCGCTCAGGCCGTGACGGTCAACTATACCGTGAGTGGCAATGCCCGCGAAGGACGCGATTACACCATCGAAGGAACGAAAGGCGTCGTCACCATTCCGGCGGGCCAGTACTTCGGAACCATCCTCGTCCGCTTGATAAATAACGCCAATAATATTTTGGGATCGCAGGATTTGGTATTTACGCTTACAGATGTCAACCCCAAGCAGGATTTGCAGATTGGCTTCGGCAAGGGTAGCATGGGAAAAACCTTCCGGCTGACTATCCAGGACGATTGTCTGCTAAGCGGATTCTACACGGGCCGATTCGGTACCAACAATTCCGTCCAGGACATCGAAATTAGCAGCCTTGATTGCAAGACGTACAAAGTAGCTAACTGGAACATCGGTTTGCTGGGGCTTTTCACTTTCAATGCCCGAAAGGTACCCATCAACTTTGTCGATAATGGAGACAACACCCTCACCATCCCCGCGCAGGTGACTACTGAATTGCCGTCACCCTACGACACGTTGCGTGGCAATGGGCTATGGAATCCGCAAACCCGCGCCATTACGCTGAACATCAAGCTGAAACTTCCAGTTAGCGATACAAAAGATACGGTTCTTTCGGTGCCATTTACCTATATTCCGCGAAAGTAAAGGGACTGGGCCGCCGGAGCGCTGGGCCGCCGGGCCGCCGGAGCGCCGGGCCGCCGGAGCGGTTGAAAGTTATTGACTGCAAGGCAACTAAACAAATAAACGCCTAAACAACTAAACATCATGGCAATTAACCGTTTACTCACGATAGCCTTCGGTCTGCTTACGCTGACCCTGGCGGGCTGCTCGGAGATTTCCGAACCCAAGCCGCTCACCTATACGCAATTGCTTACTGGTGCGGAAATGAAAACGTGGTCGCTGACATCCTTCGAGGTGATCGACGACGGGGAGGAGTCGGGGCCCGTGCCGGCCAGCCAACTTTTCAGTAATGCCTGTGAAGCTGACGACCAATTCGTTTTCTACGCTAATGCTGAGCGAAAGTACGAGTACATAAATGGCCCCACGAAGTGTTCCAGCAGCGAACCCGACGTGCTTTTGACCGACACATGGAGTTTCGTCAACGCTACGGCCACGCTGGAATTCGCCTTTCCGCTGCTGAGTTCGGGCAAACTGCCCTACATCGTAAAATCGCTTACCGAAAACAGCATGACTTTGGAAATCTACCTGGATGAACTCGACAATGTCAATGCCAGCTACCGCTTTGTCTTTACCTCGGCCAAAAAATAGAGGATGGATTAGTCGCTGATTTTCCACAAATACTTCATCCCCACCATTTCTCTCCGACCCGCTGCTTAGCCCTTTGAATTATGAAGTTTCACTACCTGTTCGGCTTACTATTTCTGAGTTTTCTGTTCAGCTTTGAGGTGGCCGCGCAGCCGAACGCGGCCCGACCCGAACTCTGCGCCACTATGCAGATGGACAGCCTGTTGCGGGCCAAACATCCTGGAATGGGTTCATTGCAGGACTTTGAAATACTGCTGCAAAAAAAGATTTACGAGCGGGAAGAATTGAAAAAAAGCGGAAGGGTTACACTCGAAACGCTTACGATTCCGATCATCGTCCACATCGTTCACAATGGTGAGGCGGTGGGGGCTGGGCGCAACCTCAGCCGGGCGCAGGTGCAGGCCCAAATCGAAACGCTTAACGAAGATTTCCGCCGCAAGCCCGGCACCCCCGGCTTCAACGACGACCCGCGCGGGGCCGACATCGAGATCGAGTTCTGCCTGGCCCGACTGAATCAGCAGGGGGGAGTGATGGCTGAGCCGGGTATCGACCGCATCAACGGCAATCGGACCACCTGGACACGGAACGATATTGAGAACGTACTGAAACCAAGCTCGATCTGGGATCCTGACAAGTACTTCAACGTTTGGGTATTAGACTTCGACGCCAGCGCCCAACTGCTGGGCTACGCTCAATTCCCAAGCATGTCCACGCTGGCGGGCATTCCCGACAACAGTCCCCGTAACACCGACGGCGTAGTGGTCACCTACCGCAGCTTCGGCAATGTCCTCAAAGGAAATTTTCCGATAATGCAAGCTCCTTATAACCAAGGTAGAACACTCACCCATGAGGTAGGCCACTGGTTGGGTCTGCGCCACATCTGGGGGGACGCTAACTGCGGCAACGACTTCGTGGACGACACGCCCACGCAGGCCAGCGAAAGCCGGGGCTGTCAGGTAGGCCGCACTTCCTGCGGATCCGTCAACATGGTGCAGAACTACATGGATTATTCCGACGATGCCTGTTTCAATATATTTACCAAAGGGCAGAAAAACCGGATGCGCACCGTAATGGACATCAGTCCGCGCCGTAATTCCCTCACTACGGCCAATCTTTGCGGCACCATAATTGCCGGGCCGCCCCGCCCCAACTTCCGGGCCGAAACCCAGCAAGTGCTGCTGGGAGCGTCGGTGCAGTTTTTCGACCTTTCCAGCAATTTTCCCAACCGCTGGTTCTGGACCTTCGAGGGCGGCAGCCCCGCCAACTCCACGCAGCAAAACCCTACCGTGACTTACAGCCGGGCGGGTAAATTCCGGGTTACGCTATTGGCGGCCAACAGCCAGGGCGTGTCCGACACCCTGAAACGCGAGGCATACATCGAGGTACTCAGCTCGGGCCTTTGCGCCGAGAAGACCAACTTCAACGGCACCCGCACGCTCATCCGCGACACGACCCGTATTGGCTACGTGTCGGGCCACAACGGGCGGAAGGTCATGGCCATTTCCGAGCAGTTCGACAATCCGCTGGGCTACACCAACCTGGGCGGGGCTACGCTGCGCTTTGGCCGGGCCTTTGCCAAGGGTGGGGCCGACACGGAGAACACCATATTAGTGACGGTCTGGAACGCCCGTGGCTTCCAGGGCGGGCCGGGAGCCATTTTAGAAGAAAAGGAAGTGCCACTCCGTCGGATCATGGCCGACATCGCCGCCAATCGCGCCACGGACATCACCTTTGAGCGGCAGGTGCCACTGTTTGGACAGGGCTACCACATTGGGCTACAACTGATGTACAACGGCGACTCGGTCGCGCTGTTCACGACCAAAGACGGCCAATCGGTCAAGGGTACTTCCTGGGAGCAAGCCGCCGACGGGCAGTGGGATCTGTTCCTGCGCCGCACGGGCCTGAACATCGCCCACGACATCACGGCCCGGCCCGGCATGAAGCCCGCCGTGCTGGTGTCGGCTTCGGCGCAGTTCATCAATCCCGGCGAAGCCGTGACGCTGCAAGCCAACGGCGCGAGCATCTACACCTGGTCGCCGAGTACGAACCTGAACACCACCCTCGGGCCGCAAGTGATTGCCCGTCCGAGCCAAACGATCACCTACTCGGTGCGGGGTTCGGGCGTCGATGTATGCGGTGACAGTACCGCCTCCGCCGCCATTTACGTGCGGAACATCCAGGTGCTGAGTAACGAACCGACCCGCCAAACGCTGCTGGAAAATACGGTGCAGTTCTCGCCTAATCCGAATAATGGTTTAGTGGAAATAAAGCTGGACAACGAACTACGCGGCCCGGTGCAGGCGACGGTGTACAACCTCAACGGCGTGGCGATTCGCCAGGAAACTTTCCGCAAGGATGCCGATCAGGTGAGCCACACGCTGGATATTCGTCGCTCGGCGGCGGGGCTTTATGTGGTGGAAGTGAGTGTGGGAGAACTTAGGGTACGGAAGAAGATTTTGAAAGATTAGCTGAGGTAGGATGCCTGAAAAAGCACGAATCTATCCCACGGGATTGTAAAATCGAACGCCGGGCAGAAAATCAAAATCTTGCCGATTGTCGGTCCAAAGAGGGAAGTCGTATTCGATGGCCGTTGCGCCGACAATGCTGTCCGGTATCGACATTCGGTTCATGAACTCAAATTGGAAGCTTAACATCCGTAGCGAGATGGCTTTGTCGAAATGAACCATTTTGAATCGGCGAACCGGTTCCAGCGTCATGCGCTTTTCACTTTTCCGCATCCCGAAATAAATTTCGGCGACGGTAACGCTGGCTATTCCGCAACCACCAAATCCCAAACGGTCAAATTCGGCCTAGACCGACTCTTCCTCTCGAAAGGCGCTAATCAAGACATTCGTGTCACAGAGAATTAGCTTTTTCGCCGCCATGCTGCTTTACGGATTGACTCAGCAGTACGAGATGGATCGTTTTTCCAAGCCCTTTTAAAAAAGTCGGATGGTTTCTCGCCAGCTTTGGCAGTACCTGGCTCGATGAATGGCCCTTTTTCCAATTTTGGATCTTTTACCTTTACTTTCAGGTCATCATCTACAATTTTCACTTTGGCATTCACCGCCTTGGCTACGGCCCGGAACATGGGAGCAAACTCTCCGTCGGTTTCAATAATCAATCGCATGGCTTTGTATCGTTGGCTTCCCCAAAGTTCGCCAATTTCCCAAACTAAATAAAACCTACCTCTCAAACCCGCTCCCGCAACGCCAAACTCACCAACTCAGCCGTGTTCTTCACCCTCGCCTTGCGGATAATACTCGCCCGCTGATTAGCAACGGTATGCGGGCTGACATCGAAGCGGCGGGCGATGTCCTTGCTGCTCAAGCCTTCGGTCAGGCATTGCAGGATTTGATGTTCGCGGCTGGTAATCCGGTGCCAGATGGAAGATGAGGTGTTAGTAGTCGAGCCGTTTTCGGCATTGCGGTTGAGAGTC